>NZ_JAYGHM010000101.1:0-20426 GCF_034931125.1 Rivularia sp. UHCC 0363
AATAATGTTTTCATCGGCACAGCCATCAATTTCCTGTGGATTGCCAACTGGCTAGAGGATGTCCCGTTAGCTGCCACTCGCAAAAGTCGCTTTGCGCGTCTAGCACCTCCATCTCTCAAACATACCGCCCATACTACAGCGTAATCCCCTGTCTCACGTTCGCCAACAGCATCATTTGCTAGAACTACCCCTCATACGGTGTCAAAGAGAATGTAAAGAGGACGAGTCTCTTAGAATTTACCAATGTCTTGAATGCTGAGTTCCTGTTTATGAAGGCATACCTTACCGATGAAGGATTGATGCGAATTGAAACTTTCTTTGAGGGAGATTACGACCGCACAAACTTCTCGATTCTTCTAGAAAACATTGATTTTGATATGAACACATTTTTTGAGCATGACTTGACTGAAGCTTACCTTCAATAGTTTCCTCGTGAGCTAAACAATAGTTGATGGCTCTTCTGGGTTCTTGATGGTAAAACAAGATGAAAAAGCTGGATGCTATGTGTAGCAGGGCTTTCTACCTCGTCATGCTGCTGAAAATGTATCAAGAACTACAGTTTTAACCTCAAACTCAGAAGAGCCGCAACATCTTCAAATTTCTCCATCTCCCCCAAGCCCTGCCCAGCATAGCCTAGGTTTCTGAGATTGGCGTTGGGTTCACTCCTGCTGATTTGCTTGCTCCACCGCATCTTTCCAGGACTTTGCCTCTACTCCCAGCGCCTCTCGCATCGCCTTCAGCGTCTTATACTTTGCCTTGAGACTGCTCTCTGTCCAGCGTGGCGCTGCTGGCTGCTCTGGCTGAACCACCTGCGCTTCACTTTGAAGCAACCGCTGAGCCACTTGAATCCTCACCTGGGCTTCCAGCCTTCGCGCCTGTCGCTCCAAGCGCACCGCCTCAAACTCTTCTAGCTGCTGAAGCTTCTCCTCAGCGTTCACATAAGCATCAAAATCGCTCTCAGTCTCTGCCTCCTGCCGCTGTAACAACAGAGTCTCATAAATCAAATCTGCCTCAGACTCATCCACAACCTGATTCAGACGAGGTGCATCTCCAAGATCCAGCTCCATCGCATCCGCAATCGCCCCCAGCGAAGTATTAAACATCTCCTCACTCGCCTTAGCCGCCTTTACCGTCGAAACCCCAGCCTCAAACAAATTGCTTTTGATCGACTCAAAATCCTGGTTGCGTTCTGCTCTGCTTTTCATCAGCCCTACAGTCCATAGTTGTCGTTAATCTGCTCTAAAAGCTCCCTCAGCTTAGGTGGCAACTGCTCACATTGCTCCGGGGCAACCTCCCGATAGGCTTGAGCCAGCTCGGTCATATCCTGTTCATACTCTTCCTGCACCACCCCAATTTGCTGATACGCCTCGCCCAATTTGTCGGTAGTAGTTTTTAGCTGCTGGAAGATCTCCTGCTTCTGACTTTCCAACTCCTCGACCTGCCGCAAGACTCGGTTACGCTGAGCCGTCATATTGCCCAAGCGCCCCCGCATAGAATCGCGCGACTCAACAGCGCTCATTAGGCGTTGTAGCAGCCCTTTGCTCTTTTCGCGTTCCTGAAGAGCAATACTATAAGTCTCTTCTAGATCCTTTTGAATTGCGTCCTTCTCAAATTCGATTTCCTCAAACTGGTTCCAGAGCTGAATACGCTCCTGCTCATAGCTCTCCACCTGCTGCTGAAGCTGACCCAGCTTGTATGCCTTAATTTGGTCAGAACTCGCCTGATTATGGTTGCGGTTTAGATTTTTCATGAAATTCAGAGAGGAACATCAAATTCACAAGGCTTCTGCATCAAGATACCCACTCTCAGGAAAATTCTAGCCCCAAGGAGCAGGTCAGTCTGCATATCATTATCTAGCCATCACTGCTGTCATAGCCCAGATTCTGGAGGAACTTCATCATCTTTTGTTCTGCCTTGTCCCGCTGCTGAATCAAATCTTTCAAAACCTTGACCTCAGCTGCCACATCAATTTCTACCTCGTCCTCAGCAGTCTGGACATAGCGGGCAATATTCAGATTCCAGTCATTTTCCTCAATCTTGGCCAGCGCTACCACTCGGCTCAAAATGACGGAAGCTGCGATTTTGGACAACTTACCCGTCAAACCTTTTAGCAGCAACAGTTTCCAGAATTATCATTATGGGGTGATTATTGAGAATAATCCTACCCTGTGGAGGCTGAAATGCCCGGAACTCGTCAATTAAATTAGTTTAAGTGTACTATATTGCCCCAAATCGCAGCTTCCGTTGTTTTGAGCCTTAACGTTGTTTTTTGCCCCGGCTCCAAATCTAATCCAACTTCTCCATATCGCAAATCACATCCACACTTCAGCTAACAGTCTCTTGCTCTATGCCCTGTACTGCAACGATCTCAGACTAAATAACCATTCCTGAGCAGAATCTTTCCCCCTACCCATCTCTCGCCCTTAACGTTGTTTTTTGCCTCGTGTCTACATCTACTCCTTTGGCAAAGGCAGCTCAGCATCAGCTTGCTCAACTTTACAAAAGGTAAGAATATCCAGCTTGACTTAGTACAATTGAACTTGCTACGATGCGCTTGTTCCGTTGAGTTTCTCGTCAAAGCAGAGTCAAGTATCGTACCAAACTTACGTTGGTTGCTGAGATATGGACGATATTCCTAGCATTCTCTCGCATGTTTCAATTGGCACCAATCAGTTTGAGCAAGCGCTTGCCTTCTATGACGCAGTGCTGACCGCGTTGGGCTGTCGGCGCTTGATGGAACATCCCGATGCCGTTGCCTATGGCAAGCAGTACCCTGAGTTTTGGCTACAAACGCCCTTTGATGGTCAGCCTGCGACTGTCGGTAACGGCACCCACATCGGCTTTATTGCACCCACAAAAGCGGCTGTTCATGCCTTCTATGAGGCAGCACTTGCAGCAGGCGGTCAGGATGAGGGTGCGCCGGGTTCAAGAGCTGGCTATGGTGAGCCATACTACGGCTGCTTCGTGCGTGACTTGGATGGACACAAGATTGAAGCTGCCTTTTGGGATTTACAACTGATCGAGAAATCTTAGTCAACCTCAAGGAGAAATCTAGCAATGACTGTTCAATTCATTCCCGACGGATTTCACACGGTAACTCCCTATCTGACCGTCCAAGGGGCTGAGCAACTTCTGGCTTTTGTCAAAACGGCGTTTGATGCTCAGGAAGTTCGCTGTATGAAGCGGCCTGATGGCACGATTAGCCATGCTGCTGTCAAGATTGGTGATTCGATGGTGGAACTAGCCGAAGCGCAAGCCGAATGGACACCGATGCCGGGTGCAATTCACCTCTATGTCAAGGATGCCGATGCCGTTTATCAGCTCGCTTTGAGTGCCGGTGCAACTTCATTGCAGGAGCTGGCAGATATGTACTACGGAGAGCGCGGTGCTGCGATTAAAGATCCAGTTGGCAATCATTGGTATATTGCTACACACACAGAAAATCTGTCGCCAGATCAGCTAGCGGAACGAGAGGCGGCGTTGACGCATCGGTAGGACTGAATTTGCAGCTGCATCTCACCACAAAGTCTAGGGCTTCAGAACTCAGTGCCTGATTGAAGCGAATGTGGCGTGCTTGCACAAGCATCTGTCTGCTAGAGCAGAGATAGCGCGACAGATAATTGGATGCGAATACTTCAGGTTCCGTCTCTGGGATACTATGCCAGCATGAGCAATGCTGCTGCTGCCAGAGATGACACCGTCCGAACGTGATTCCAAAGCGTCCAGTTGGTCAGGTAGCCAGCCCACAAGTCCGCACCGTCATCTGGTTTGACAACTGCTAGCGCATCGTTCATGGGCACGTTGAAGGCAATTGTCACTCCGATTGTGCCAACCAAATAGAGCAGGCTGCCAGCTACCCAATAGCTCGCACTGGGTTGATGCCATTTGAATAGCACAGAGCCAATCAGCCCAAGACAAGCCAGAGCTGTGCCGAAAAGAGCAGTCATAAAGAACGGATTAATTGCCGTAATGTTAATCGACTGCATCGCGCCAATCCCTTGTGATGGCTGAAGTCGAGCCAGAGCAGGCATCACGAACGTAGAGAAGGCGAAGAAGACTCCCGCCATCAGTCCACAGCCGAGAGCCGCAGTTAGCCTTAACATAGATAGCGATTGATGGGTGATTGCCATCTCGAATCTCTCCAGAGTGCTTTAGATTACAAGGCGACCAAGCTAGCAATTTGAGCCTGAGCTTTGGCAATCGACTCTGCCAGCTTCTGCCCACCATACTCATTGTTTTCCACATGGATAAACGTGATGTCGGTAATTCCAATAAACCCGAATACCGTAGTCAGGTAAGGGTCATGATAGTTCATCTGTGCGTAACGTCCACCCGGTTGAAAGCCAGAATCGCCCCGCGCTTCGATGATAAACATTTTCTTGCCCAGCACCAGCGGCCTGAAGGCATTGCCAGCATCACTCGGCTCAAACGCCACCGTGCGACCGACTCGCACAATCTGGTCGATGTACGCCTTGAACCCGCTAGGAATGCTGAAATTATACATTGGAATACCAAATAGATAAACATCAGCCGCCAAGAACTCATCTACGAGCTGATCGCTGAGACGAATCGCTTCATGCAGTTGGGGCGTATGCTGTTCGGGTGGGGTGAAAGCAGCAGCAATCCAGGCTTCATCGACATGGGGAACCGGATGACGGCCAATATCGCGATAGGTGATGGTGTCGTGCGGATGCTGCTGCTGCCACTGGTTGATAAAGTCTTTTGTCAGGCGGCGAGAATGCGAACGCTCTCCTCTAGGACTGGCATCGATATGCAGTAAATGTGCCATAGCTTCTCCTGATTAATCACGATTTCAGCTTAGGCAAATGCTGTGAATTCAGCTATCTAATTCTTGCGCCGCTATCAAAATCTGGCGATTGGTTGACCAACTGCCAGAGAAAACCCCGCCAAACCTGCATACAATCAGAACTAGATGAATTGGGTTTGCCTGATGAAGACGACCGCCATACATCCTGATTTAGCGAGCTGCTCGCCCCTGTTGTCCAGCCAAAGTCAGGGCTGGGAGAATATTCTGGTGGAGCAATATCAGCAGTCGCAGGCTGGAGAATGCAGCATTCACGACAGCGATGACCATGCGATCTGCCTCTCGTTGGCTTCGCGTCCGGTGCGGTTTCTGCAAGTCAAGGGCGGCAAGACTCACAGGAGCCTCTACGGCAAAGGCGATATCTCAATTACGCCTGCCCAGATGCCGTTTTTTGCGCGCTGGGAGGGCGAAGACCACTATTTGCAGATTCGGATTGCGGCGCAGTTTCTGCGAACCGTCGCCACAGAGTCGCTGGCAATGAATCCAGAGCGGCTGGAGTTGCTGCCTGAGTTTCGGACTCGCGATCCGCAGATTGAAGCAATTGGGATGCTGCTGCTTTCGGAACTCCAACAAGAGAATTTGGGAGGCAACCTCTATATCGAATCGCTCGCAAATATTCTGGCGGTGCATCTGCTCAGGCAATATGCGGCTACCCACCCAACGCTGCCTGTGTATGAGGGAGGACTGCCAGAGCGACAGCTTTCGCAGGTGTTGGACTATATCCAGGCGCATTTGGCACAAGAGGTCAGGCTGGCAGATTTGGCGGCGCTGCTGGGCATCAGTCAGTTTCACTTTAGCCATCTGTTCAAGCAGACGACTGGCCAATCGCCCTACCAGTATTTGCTCCAGCAGCGGATTGAACGAGCCAAGCAGCTTTTGCAGCAAACCGACCAGTCGATTCTAGAGATTGCCTTGCTCTGCGGGTTCAACAGCCACAGCCACCTGAGCAAACAGTTTCGCCAGCTCACCAGCCTCACGCCCAGCGCCTACAGAAGCAGCACCAGCCGCTGAATAGGAAACTAAGTCTGTCAACAGAGTACTATTCAAGTGGTACAATAAATGGCCAAGCCGCTCTGAGTCATGTGAATCTATGAGCCAGTCATCCTTGAGCCAAGAGACCGCAGCCAACCCAATCCGCAGGCAGGTGGATGAGATCTACCGCAGTGAGTCGCGGCGCGTCTTTGCCACCCTGATTCGCTTGCTGGGTGATTTTGAGCGGGCGGAAGAAGCGATGCAGGATGCCTTTGCGGTGGCGCTAGAGCAGTGGACTCGCGATGGAATGCCCGCCAATCCGCGCGCATGGCTGGTTTCGGTGGGGCGCTTCAGAGCTATTGACAGCATCCGTCGTCTGGCGCGTTTCGACGCATCAATGCCCGAACTGGCGCAAAAGCTCGATAGCGAGACTGCAATTTCGGAGGAGGAAGAGCTTGAGGACGACCGCCTGCGGCTGATCTTCACCTGCTGCCATCCGGCTTTGTCCCCAGAAGCACAGGTAGCGCTGACTCTGCGGGAAGTCTGTGGACTGACGACTGAGGAGATCGCCAGCGCTTTTTTGGTTGCGCCCCCGACGCTAGCCCAGCGAATTGTCCGCGCCAAGGCCAAGATTCGCGATGCAGGCATTCCTTACCGAGTCCCTTCAATCAGCGACCTGCCTGAGCGTCTAGACAGCGTGCTTCAGGTGATTTACCTGGTGTTCAACGAAGGCTATGCGGCATCATCCGGCGACCTGCTGACGCGAACTGATCTCTCAGCAGAAGCGATTCGGCTGGGGCGACTGGTAATGCAGCTCTTGCCCGATGCCGAAGTGCTGGGGCTGCTGGGATTGATGCTGCTGCAAGAGTCTCGGCGGACGGCGCGGAGTTCTCCAACCGGCGACCTGATTTTACTAGAAGATCAAGATCGCTCCTGCTGGAATCAGGCACAGATTGCCGAAGGTAGAGCGCTGGTGCAGCAGTCTTTAGCATCGCGCCAGTTTGGCATTTACACCGTTCAGGCAGCGATCGCGGCGGTACATTCGGAAGCGGCTAGCGCTGCTGCGACCGATTGGAGGCAGATTGTGGCGCTATACGACCTGCTCTTGCAGATGTCGCCTTCACCGATTGTCGAGCTGAACCGAGCGGTGGCAGTGGCGATGCGGGATGGATACGCGGCAGGCTTGCAGCAAATCGACGAGATTTTGGGGCGGGGCGACTTAGCTGACTATCATCTCGCCCATGCGGCAAGAGCTGATCTCTGTCGCCGATTGGGGAAAACGGCTGAGGCGAGAGCGGCATATCAGCAGGCGCTGATGCAAGTGAAGCAGGAACCGGAGCGACGATTCTTGGAAAAACGGCTGCGTAAGCTGGGCTAAAAAAATATTTCTGCTGCTGTCGATTTACAGCTTTGCCAGACGACTACTGAATGAAAGCAACAAGTTCAGATTCTTCTTGGTTATCTCAGGAGAAATTTATGCAGATAGAACCTCAGAAAGAACACCACTGGTTGAACCAACTCCAGGGCAAATGGGACAGCGAAACTGAATACAGCATGGAGCCGAATCAACCGCCCTCAAAGATCAGGGGAACTGAAGTCGTGCGCTCGCTCGGCGGTTTTTGGATTGTCATGGAAGGAGACGGCGAAATGCCAGACGGCAGTGCTGGGAAAACAATCATGTCACTAGGCTATAATCCACAGAGCCAGCGCTATGTGGGCACGTTTATCGGCTCGATGATGACGCACCTCTGGCTTTACAATGGCTGCCTGGATGCGTCGGGTAAGGTGCTGACGCTGGAAACCGAAGGGCCGAATTTCAATCAGAGCGCGATGGCCAAGTACAAAGACATCATTGAGTTTATCAGCGCCGATCATCGGATCATGACCTCACAGATTCTGGGAGATGATGGCAATTGGCTTCAGTTTATGACTTCGCATTATCAGCGGCAGAAGTAGCTTGACACGACCATCTAGCAAGATTTGGAGAATCCATCATGAAATATATGCTGCTCATTTACAGCGATGAGAACGCCTGGACAGAGCGGGAGCGCGAGCAATGCTATACGGAATCGGTGCAGCTGACTCAACAGCTTCATGCAGACGGCCAATATCTGGCTGCTGCACCGCTGCAATCTATTACAACAGCGACGAGTATTCGAGTCCGCGACGGTAAACGGCTGGTGACAGACGGGCCATTTGCAGAAACGCGAGAACAGCTAGGCGGTTATTTCTTGATCAACGCCCAGGATCTAGATGAAGCGATGGCAATGGCCGAACGCATTCCCAGCGCCCGCAAAGGCACCGTCGAAATCCGGCCAGTTGTGGAGCTGTCGGGCTTACCACCTGTCGATCTAGCGCCCCCCAGTTCGACCATCTAGTAGAGCATCTCTAGCTCAGCTCACCATGAGCAAAACTCTGGCTAAAAACCGAAAACTACCAAGGAGTCTACAATGCAACTGAATCCCTATCTCAGTTTTGACGGTCAATGCGAGGCCGCGTTCAAGTTTTATGAACAGTGCCTGGGTGGCAAAATCAATGCAGTGATGCACTATGGAAAGTCACCAATGGCAGAGCAGGTGCCTCCGAATTGGCAGAGCAAAGTCATCCATGCTTGTTTGACAGTCGGCGACATGGAACTGATGGGCAGTGATGCAATGCCGGAGTATTTTGAAAAGCCGCAGGGTTTCTCCATCAATCTGCAATTCAACGATGTGACAAAAGCAGAGCAGATATTTGACGCTTTAGCAGCAGGTGGAACGGTGCGGATGCAGCTTCAAGAGACCTTCTGGGCTAAACGCTTTGGTACGGTGGTAGATCAATTCGGTACGCCCTGGATGATCAACTGTGATTAAGCGGCCTAACTCGGCTTGTTGAGATATTGACTGAGTGGGCTATTGCTGAATAGCAGTAAAATTGCCAGGAAATTAGCAGCAGCATAACTCAGAGATAATGTAATCAGGAGATTTGACAGTGAAAGTGATGGTTATCGTCAAAGCAACCGCAGAATCCGAAGCCGGGGGGATGCCTAGCGAGCAACTGCTTACCGACATGGGGAACTACAATGAGGCGTTGGCCAAAGCAGGAATCTTGCTGGCAGCTGAAGGGCTACATCCTAGCTCAAAAGGCACGCGGGTATGGTTTTCTGGAGCAAATCGCACCGTGACCGACGGGCCATTCACCGAGACGAAGGAGCTAATTGCTGGCTATTGGCTTTGGCAGGTGCAGTCGATGGAAGAGGCGATTGCCTGGGTCAAGCGCTGCCCCAACCCGATGCCCGGAGAATCGGCAATCGAAATTCGTCCAATTTTTGAGGCAGAAGACTTTGGTGAAGCCTTGACACCTGAGCTTAGAGCACAAGAGGAGCGTCTGCTTGCCGAGACGGAAAAACTGACCGGACGCTAATCCAATTGCGGCTAACCAGATGGGCTTTCTGAACCATCGTGCTCAACCTCGAACAAAAAACGGGGAGTTTCTCAACGTCTTACAATTCTTCCGGTACTTAAAGTTGCCGGTAGTCCTATTTCGTAAAGGATGGAGAATAATCAGTCTTGCTCAACAATGGGATACCTCAGCCCGTATCATCTCGTTGTAGTGGTGGATGAAATACCAAATCGCTCCAATATGATTCTCTAGCGACTTTGAGAATGACAGCGTTTTTCTCACCAATCGCGATACCCGTTGCCGAGCGCGTGTTATTGAATCGTTCTATGTAACTGGTCAATCCCGTTTCCTTTCCCACGGCACAATGGCGCTGACTCGGCAGCACCAGCGAGTAGGGGTAAAGGGAGGGTTGCTGCTGTGAGCCGCCATATCGCAATTTTCAAGGCGAAATGGGCAATTCCACCCCCTTTACAATAAGAATAGATAATCTTTCAAAGCTTTATGCTACAACTTTGTCACCCTCTGAGAATGCCTAGCTTCACGAGGTGTAACTCAAGTCATCATCTCATTCAGTCGATTCCTCCAAGGTAAAGCTACCCAAGTCAAAAGGAAAATGTGTAACATCAGAAAAACTAATTGATTACAGAAAACTCTAATCTCTGAAACGCAGTTATAGCAAGACTTTCAGCGATCTGGCGGCTCACAGCAGCAACCCTCCCTTTACCCCAAGTATTACAAAGCGAGGTTTCAGATTGAATTTATTTTTAGAGATGCAAAACAGTTCACGGGGCTATGTGATGCCCAAACACGGGACGTTAAGCGGTTAGATTTTCACTTCAATGCCAGTCTCACCGCCTTAAATCTGGCAAAATATGAGGCTCAATCTCGCCGACTCCAAGCTGATGAAGCGCCCCAACGCCTGTCTTTTTCCATGTCCAGCTATAAACGTCTGGCGTTCAATGACCACCTGCTTTCGAGATTTATTTCAATGTTAGACTTGAACCCAACTTTGATTAAATCCCATCCTAACTACGAAAACCTGCGTACCTACGGTCTTATAGCCCCTTAGTTCTGTCCGGAGTATTGGTCGAGCTAAGTCTAGTAATAAAGAACCGACCAAGCCATAGTCGAGTGCAGAGTACCAAGAGAAGCGAGTTTTCCCAGTTTGGGGATTGAGTGCAAGCAGGATTAAGTCCTGTAAAAGATATTGCATGATGAATTCCTGATTGATATATGCTGTGGTTCCTTCGGAGTTGCGCCTCCGCTAATCGCAAGTTTGATGCCGAAAGGTTGTGCTGTAATGCCCTACGGGGGGTGATGACGCAGCAGCCATTGCAGACAAATTCCGGTAACGATGCCGTAGCCTAGCCAACCTGACCCATAGATCAATGCTGTCGGGAATGGTGCTGGCATTAGCCCTGGCTGCAAAATGTACGCGACAGTCGAACTGGTCACTCCTTCTAGTGCACCTCCTAAAGCGCTGACCAAAATCCACCAATGCGCTTTACGGACAAATCGTCTCAAAATCGGTAACTGAGCCGCACCGAAAATAGCCAGTACAATCGGCTGTTTGACCAAATTCATCCAAAAAACATACCACGCGCCCAGCGTACTTAGGAATTGAATAAGCGGATCAAGGGTTACGTTAGGCATCACCAGCACTAGCCCCAAAGTCCATCCCAGTGTGCTAACCACTATCCACCAAAAGGCTTTAGGAATGTATTGACGCAAAACGAGCCATTGGGCTGCGCCAATAAACAAACCTGTAAAAAATATGGTTGCTATAAACTGAAATCCTGACTCTTCCAGTGCTCCGACAATCGCCCCCGCGATTGTAGTAGCCAATGTCCACCAGAGCCACAGGCGAGGTGCGATCGCCAATTGTCGGGCTTCATCTTGCCATTCATGCTGCTCCATAATGCTCACTCCAGAGTTGCACTTCAACTCTATATCTGTACTATTCGGCTCAACTCGTATGAGAGCGGTTGATAAAAAACTTGGGCTTATTCATGGTGTTCCTTGTTCTGATTTAGACCCTAATGTTCAGAATTCACTTGCCATGTAATCACAATGATTTCTGCAAATATTAAGACGATTAACAGCCGCGTGAACGCTTGTAAAATGGCTTCCATTGTCCAGTTCTGACTCTGAAGCTCCCAGATTGTCACAATAATGTTCACTCCAATCACCAACCAGGGTAGGATGATTACTGAATTCCGTCTGCGATAGACGCGGAGCGTCGCCTCCCGCCAAAATGGGAAGGTACTGAAGAGACAAACAAGGTAGGATGCTCCTGCACTGGCGAACAGGCTGGTTTGAAGACCCGAAGGCAGGTTTGGGTATCCAAGCGCGCTCGCAGTTAGACAAACTCCGAGCGCAAGATACAGGAAAGTAAACAAGGTAAATCGTTTCATTGCTTTCTCCAATAAAGCTTATTCTCTGTACCAGACGCGCACACATTGAAAGCAATTGATTGTCAAGCCTTGACTGATCATCACTGGGTGGAAAGCATTACTGGTCGTTACTCCGTAGACATCATCACTTGTGTCTTCAATCCGATCGGGTAAGATAACAGTTTCAACATTGATCACCTGCATCCTGCTACTTTCGATCCACTGATTTGCAGCACTCACAACCTCAGAGAAGGATTCGTAATCGGCAGGGCCGCCGAAGGGTCCTCGTTCAGTAATCCGAGGCGCAAAATCTTTGCATTGAATCATTGTTATCCACCACCTTAAAACTGTAGAGTTGAGCATCAATTCAAGTAGTGGGCATCGCCCACCATCTTTAAAACCTTTCACGGTAAAGCTTTATGGGCAGTGATAGCCCCATGAGATCTATTCCAAAACTTAAGCCAACCTTGCCAGCAAAAAACTAAGCGCAAAAGAAAAGGCATGAACGCTGATGTGGGATAACATCGCAGCCTCAAGCGAGTATTGCCAAAAGAGCCAACCAAAAGCAATGCCAGCAATCCCATTCAGTAACAACGCCCGAATAATCACAAGTGGAGTGAGGGGAACGATCGCGGCAGTCGCTGGCAGGTGTAGTAGTCCAAATACCAACGCGGTTAGAACGATCGCACCTTGATAAATCCCTTGACTGGGCAACGTAACGCCTTGTTTTAGACCTTTCCACGCGATCCAAACAAGTAGCGACATTAAGCCCCAGCGCATCAAAATTTCCTCAGTGATGCCGCCATAGGATATTGCTGTGAGCAAATTTAACCAACTTCGTTCTGTATTATTGGCTGCCTGTAGCGCTTCAGGTAGGGCAGGTTGCATCAACCGATCGAGCAACAAGAGCGCGATCGCCGCTGCTGCGCCGACACCCAAACTCCACTTCATCTCAACGGCAAAAGATGGAGACTTAGTGGTATGAAACACCCAATGATCAATCAAATGGGAGTGTAATCCAACGCGGTAGGCACAACCAATGCCGATCAGAATGCTGATTGCCAGTAGAACTGAATACTGTAGCCCTTGCAGAAGCATTAAAATCCACAATGGCGGCACTTTTTCCAGTGTTTCTGGAGACAGTTTCGCCAACTGTTGCTCGATTAAAGGAATAGACGTGATCGTGAACATCACAATTCCCACACTGCCCAATACAAATAAAATCCCGAATTGTTTCAGAATTGCCATTGATTTAATCTCCAGATGATCTGTCCTATTAGCCCGTGCTGCTGAACAACACCATCAACAGGAACGAGGGCAGGTTAAAAACGAAGTGGACGACGAGACCGGGCCAGATCGATCCGCTGCGGCGGAAAACCTCGGCGGTGGCGAGACCAGCCACTACAGCAGCGGGAAAGATGATGTTGATCCCATGCATGAGAGCGAAGATCACAGTGCTGCCCACGACCCCAACGAACGGGCCGTAGCGCAGCAGCGCGTTGGTGATGATGCCTCGGTAGAGCAGTTCCTCACCAAGGGGTGAGAAGACGGCAATGAACACCGTGCTCAAAACCAGAGACAGTAGCCCGCCGCGAGCGCCATCTCCGTAAACATCCTGGACATTGTTCGCGTCCCCAGTGATCTGAACCCAGGCTAGGATCGCCAGACTCTTGAGCACGAAGGCAACCAGTCCTACTCCGACGCCGATCAGGAGCCAGCGTCCGGAGGTTCGACGCACGTCGAAGGCACTCAGGGAACGAATCCGCAGCCACGCAGCCACCGCGAACGCGATCAGCGTGGCGACGCCGGTCCATGCAGTCAAGATCAGTCCGTAGACCACGGGGTCAAGACCGAGTTGATTGAACAGCGAGACGCCTCCTTTCCCTACGATTAAATAGACGACGAGACCGACGATAATCTCGGGCCAGCCCGGACGGGAGACCTTGTTGGGCCGAGCCGAGGACGTGGCGGGGGGCTTCCCTGGCTTGTGCGGGTGGTCAGAAGACACTTTAGACATGGTGATTGACTCCTTTGATCTGGTTGCTGACTTCAGTTGCTGATGGTTTCGAGATTCGACGGGATTACCGATGACCCTGCTGATGGCTGTGGGAAACGGGTTCGGATGCCTCGTCGCGTTTGAACACCCCGTAGGCGATCGCCAGGAACACGGGGACTATCACCAGCACTGCTAGCGCCCCGTAGGTCGCGTGATACTCGCTGATGGTGAACAGAGCGGGTGAGGGCAAGGCACTTCCAGTAATGTTGAACAGGAGTGCCCCGCCGATGTTGTTCGCGAAGTGTACGCCGATAGCGAGTTCAGTGGTGCCGTCAATCAACGAGACCACAGTCCACACCAGACCTGGAACGAGGAAGTAGTTGGCAAAGACCGTGAGCCAGCCGCCAACGCTTACCTCCGGGTTGAGGAGGTGCGGCAGGGTAAAGATCACGGCTGGCACGATCGCCAGAAAGACGCGGTTGCTCCAGATGAGGCTCGCACCCTGCACGATGTAGCCGCGAAAGAAAAGCTCCTCGGTGGTGGTCTGGATGGCGGTGAAGACCAGTGCTAGTGGCACGAAGAGCGCGAATGTCGCGAGGTCGGAGTTGAAGGAAAAGGTGTCGGGGTAGAAGAGGTACTGTCCCAGCCCACCGATCAGGCAGTACGGTACGAACCACGCCACAAATCCGTTACCGACCCGATGCCAGTCTATCCGCCTCTGCGCCGTGACGAGCGTCCGGGGGTGGCGGCGGTGGACGAGGGAGACAGCGATAAGCACTCCCGCGAGGAAGGGCAGGAAACTCGCCATGACAAACAGGTAGTATTCCACGGGAGCGAGCACCGAGGGGTCTGCCTGTCCGCCGAGGGCGATCGCGACGATTACGCTGGCACCACTACCGACGACCAACCACGCAAAGAGGATGATCATCAGCCCCAGAACATATCGCCACCCCCGATACTTATCCCACCGGGCAGCCTCCACGTAAGTCGCGTCTTTCATTTCCGTTCCGATTTCCTGCTTTCCTTTAGTTGCTTTGATTCTCATCTTTGTCTCCTTGACTCGTGCGTAGATGTAGTGCTTGGATCTATCGCTAGTTACTAGAGAGAACGCTTACACTGAATGGCTTTCACATTTCGTAGATAGTTCAACTCAGGCTCAAAATTCGTAGGACAGAAAGCATACACAATGTCTTGAGATTGGCTAATGACTAAACGGTAAGCGGGTGGAATGCCTTCAGAACTTTCAATCACTTCAATTCTGGGAATCACTTGTGGACTAATTTGAGCCAGGGATGGAAAACTGAACAGCACCAAGAGGCTGATTAGGATTGTTGCTAAGGCGACGCGCGGGAATTGTTGAAGCCTAGACAGAATCTTATTCATTAGAAGTTTCCTCATGAGTTTTTTCGGAAGTTTTTCTGAATGATTAGAATTTCCAGGGGAGTGGCGATCGATAGGGATTCTCCTGCATGTCTAGCATTTCCCAAGCCACAGGGTTGACCTGGCCTGTGACGGGGATGTTGTAACGTTGTTGTAAATCTCTCACCGCAGACTCTGTAATCGCGCCAAATACACCATCAACAGCAGCACCATTTGGATTGCCTAATCTCACACCTGCGGCTCCTAAAAAGCCATTGTCAAGAAGAATTTGCTGCAACATTTGTACGCTTCTACCGCGATCGCCCCGTCTTAAGGTTGGCAACGTAAGATCCGTGTAGGCGGTTGCAACGAGAATAGGAGATTGTTGAGGTGGAGAAGTGGCGATCACTGGATGCATTTGAAAAACCCCAACTACTCCCGTTGTGACGATGATTGACAGAGTGGTTTTAGCAAGCATGGTAGTGACTTCAGAAATTGAGCGTTGTGTCGTAGTCAATGTCATCATCTTTCTCCTATTTGTCGTTATGAATTCACCGGACTCTAAACTGGCTCCATGCAAAGCTATACCCATGCAATCGTGTTTTCTCTGAGTCCTATTCACTTGAACTATCTTCACTACTTCAGTGCTGCTGTTGCTTCAATCTCAACTAACGTTTCTGGAGAAGCGAGTGAGGCAACACCGATACCAGTCAGTGCTGGGCGCGACTCTCCCAGATACTGCGTTAGAATCGGTGCAATACCCTTAAGGAACCCTCCAAGTTCACCCCGAATGTAGATGCGAACGCTAAGCAGATTCTCGATCGAGCTTCCTGCTGCATCTAGGACGATGGTTAGATTCGTCAGCGCTTTTGAGAGTTGCCCCTCGACGGTATGGGATGAAACCTGGTGGTTCATGTCCCAGTCCACTTGACCTGAAATGTAAACGGTGCCCGTTTTAGTATCGACAACAGCGTGGGACAATCCGTGCGGTCTTCCATCGTAGCGCTCTGGGGGATTAATAAGTTGCTTTCTCATTGTGTCCTAAGTCCTTTGAGGTGAGTATGAATATAGTCGAGTACTTGCAGGCAAAAGCTAGCCATCAGAACTAGATAGCTCATTAGCAATCGCAAACAAGTCAGATGTGAATTGGAATGGAAGTAGGGATCGGGTAGCTCAACGCCGTGCAGCAATCATCGCTGCCATCAACTCCGTCGTTCTCCAGTGCCCGATATAGCGATTTCCATTGATAAACAGGGCTGGGGCAGTTGTCACTCCACTCTGTATTCCACCTTCGATATCTTCATGGATACGATCGCTATGCACTGGTTTAGACAACTCTTTGAGAAACTGAGGGATATCAAGCCCTAAATTGTTGGCGTACTCTACAAGATAACCATTCTCCAACTTCTGTTGATGGGCAAACAAAGTGTCATGCATTGACCAAAACTGTCCCTGGGCAGCGGCGGCTTGGGCGGCTTGGGCGGCCCGTTGAGCCTGAGGATGAATCTGTACTTGCGGAAAATGACGGAAGATGAAGCATAAATCATCCTCTCTAAACGAAGCACTCAGATCTCGTTTGATCCCTTTAATCAGCTTGTAAACGTCCGCACTTTTATGGCACTGATAGTCTCCATACATCACCAGCACTACCCTGGCACTCAGCGCACCTTGCATCCAATCTTGGGTTGAAGGCGGGACAAGCAAAAAACTGTGGCTGCGATCGTCGTTCATTTTTTCTACATTTGCAGCAAGCATAGAATCTTGCAATTGACTTGCTCAATCCATTGACTGCATCTCGATTTGCAGATATTCAATATAGGAAATCACCTTCAAGCTGTCGTCTATAGCGAGTTAAAAGTTTTACAGTAGAAATTGATAGAGTGACCTTTCCATCGCAAAGTAGAAGACTGGTTATAACTTAAGTTAGAGTCACAACTTAATTGCACGGTCAATCCTACCCGTCTGACGTGATCGAGAGCCGTTGCCTACATCATCTGGCGGATCGGGCGGACAATCACTTCATTGACATCGACATTATGCGGCTGAGACACGGTATACAGGACAGCGCTGGCGATCGTATCCGGATTGAGTGCGTCTTTGCGGAGTTCTTTCAAGAAGCCTTTTGCTGGCTCGTCCGTAATATCAGAGCCGAGTTCGGTTTCAACCACGCCGGGAGAGATAATGGTAACGCGAATCGTTTTTGACTCTTGCCGCAGTCCCTCAGAGATTGCCCAAACTGCATACTTGGTCGCGCAATAAACAGCAGCAGTGGGCGCTACCACATGAGCACCAATAGATGCCGTATTGATGATCTGTCCCCCACCTTGCGCTTCCATGATCGGCAAACCTGCCGCAATGCCATTTAACACGCCCTGGATATTCACGTTAATCATGTTGTCCCATTCCTCGACCTTCAAGGCATTCATTGGCGACAAGGGCATCACGCCTGCATTGTTGAAGATGACATCGACGCGATCAAACTTGTCTTTTGCAAACCCAATGAACGCTTTCACATCTTCTCGATCGGTGACATCTACGGCTTTGAATTCTGCTATACCGCCTGAGGCGTGGATCTCCTCAACAATCTTTTCGAGCTTTTCGGTGCGCCGTGCGCCCAAAAGCACCTTTGCACCGTTTCGAGCAAGTAACTTAGCTGTGGCTTCACCAATTCCGCTACTGGCTCCAGTGATCGCAATGACTTTGTTCTCAATGTTTAACATCGTTGTTTTCCTTTCTATTCGAGTTGAGTGCTGTGAACTAAATATTGATTTCCATTTCCTGGGTCATGAAGGTGAAACCCTTGTCCACAATTCTGTAAACTTGCTCATGTCTAGGAAGGCGATCGCTTCGATTACTTGGTCGTCTTTCATGCGGAAATACCATGTGTAGGTGTTCCGATACGCTCTGCCGTCTCTGGCGGTCGCCTCCCCGTCCCACAGCACGATCACCATATCGCCGTCCGCCCAGATGCCGCGTACAGTCGGGACGATTGGAGTTGATAATCGGGCACTGGTCGGGCTAACGACTTGATCGAGTAATGCTTGTCGGCTGCGATATGTGCCCGCCGTTGCACCCGTCCCAGTAATTATCCAGGTTACATCCGGGGCAAGCAAATCAAAGGCACTGCCAGTTCCGTTGCGCCATTGGGTGAAAGACTGCTGGACAGTTGCTTTGTTGCGTTGCTCGATCATCTGAGTTGCTTGTGCATCTGCTGGATTAGACGGAGTTGCTTGGGACAAGTCTGCGATCGCTGAAGGCTGAACCAGAGAGGACTGCTGATTCAATGCTGTCGAGTAATCACTTGACCCAAATGCAGTCATACTCGATTGAATCTCTGCCTTCGCGCGAGCTTGCATCATCACCGGAATAGCCAACAGCCCAATCAGTCCTGCTCCCGTGAAAATTTGACTTAAATAACGCACTATTTCAATCTCCTCAAGCTAATTTTTACTTGGATTTGCTTCCAGTCAATCTATCAACAGCAGCTTCTATTGCAGTTTGTCCGGTGCGCGTTTCTATCTCTGGGCTACTTTCAAAGACGACATGACCAGAGTTGAAACCGCGCATCATCTCGCTGTAGCTGTTGACGGCTTCAGGTGAAAAGCCAAAGCTGGAAATCGTTGCTTGCCAGTCGCTTTCGGGAACAGCAATTGCCTGTACATTACGGTTAAGCACAGCGGCAAAAGCAGCAGCGACATCGTTTGGTGAGTAGTCGATCGGACCATGCAGTTCGATGATGCGCTGACCTTTCCAGTCTTCAATCATGGCTTCAGCCGCAGTACGCCCGATGTCTTCGGTCGAAACCATAGGCAGCCGACGATCGAGTGGAGCAAAAAAACTGGGCAGTACCCCTTGTTCGGCAGCGATCGCGGCGGCACTCCTCCAATTCTCCATAAACGATGCCGCTCGCAGAACTATGACGGGAACTGCCAAGTTGCCCAACATGCGCTCTAAAATATGGGTCGTCAAAATGTTGCCCGTACCGGAAGCGTGCTGTGAACCAACCGAAGACAGTAACACGACCTTCCGTGCATCAGCGTTTGTAAGGGCTTCAACATAACACTCGCCGATCTGTTCTGCCAGCGCAAACATATCGCTGACGTTGTAAGCAGGTGGGTTCATCACATAGACGGCATCCGCTTCACGCATCGCGGCGGTCATCGCTTCGACATCAGTGACTTCGGCAACCGCTACGTCTGCACCTTTCTCTCGCCATGTACTGGCAGCTTTATCAGAGCGCAAAACAACGCGCACTGGAAAATTTCTCTCAAGCAAAGCGTTAGCCACTGCCGAACCTGTCTGTCCCGTCGCTCCAAAAACTACATACATAAGGTTCTCCTGCTCATTAATCATTCCGGTCACTCAGGCGATTTTTGCCTTCTTGCATCATTTCCTAATCCTCATCTTGTCTATTCGTCTAAGTTCAGCATAGGTTGGAAAAGCTGTTCTTGAAATGCCCAAACCTATCCGATGATTGCCTAATTCTCCAGAGCTATCGTTTGCAGAGATTCTATAATGTCAACTGTAAGGTATTGAGTTAGTCGAGTCTCTGCTATGACAGTCGCAATCTCTCGCCCTGACATAATCGCGGATCACCGCCAAGAAATCGCCACACGGATCGTGCGGCATACCAAATCCAGCGGCAACATTATCCAACCCACGGCGATCGAGCAATTAGACTTTGCGCGCTCAGATACAGTATCTACCGCACCTCATAGCGTGTACGAACCAATTCTGGCGATCGTCATTCAAGGTCAGAAAAAAGCATTTCTGGGTGAGGAGATATATCAGTATGGTGCAATGCAGTATCTCGTCGTTTCCGTTGATTTACCGCTGAGTGGCTTTGTAACTGAGGCGACACCTGACAAGCCATATTTAGGGCTGAAGCTGAACTTAGACTTGATGCAATTGTGTGAGATGGTTGCCCAAATGGGTACCAGTTCGGCAAAGAAAGAAAACTCTGTTCGAGGTGTATCGGTTAGCAACGTCGATTCAGCCTTGATGGAGTGTGCCCTTCGCCTCGTCAAGCTCTTAGACACCCCGCAACATATCTCCATGCTGGCACCGTTAATGATTCGTGAACTCTATTACCATCTGCTGATGGGTGAACAAGGGGAAGCCGTGCTTCAAATTGCCACATCCGGCAGTAATATGCAGCGAATTGCCTTAGCGATTCAACAAATTAAATCTCAGTTTACCCAGCCGATGCGGATCGAGGATTTAGCGAGTCAGATCGGGATGTCTACTTCGTCGTTCCATCAGCATTTCAAGCAAGTCACTTCGATGAGTCCGCTTCAGTATCAGAAGCAGTTAAGACTATTAGAAGCGCGTCGTCTGATGCTCGCTGAGGATTTCGATGCGACCTCTACTGCCTACCAGGTGGGATATGAAAGTCCCTCACAGTTCAGTCGGGAATATTCGCGCCTGTTTGGTGCGCCGCCCATTCGAGACATTGAACGGTTACGGACAGCTTGAGCGAAGACTGCTAGTTATCCATTAG
>NZ_JAYGHM010000102.1:0-19324 GCF_034931125.1 Rivularia sp. UHCC 0363
GGGATTGCTTTCTCCAACAAACGCTGGTTACACTTCTTCATGTTGTTTGTACCAGTTACCGGGTTATGGATGAGCGCAGTAGGTGTAGTTGGCTTAGCGCTAAACTTACGTGCTTATGACTTCGTATCTCAAGAGTTGAGAGCCGCAGAAGACCCCGAGTTTGAAACTTTCTATACGAAAAACATTTTGCTCAACGAGGGTATCCGCGCTTGGATGGCTCCTCAAGATCAGCCACACGAACAGTTTGTATTCCCCGAAGAAGTTCTACCTCGCGGTAACGCACTGTAATTGAGATTTTGTGTATTTTGGGTAAATCCCCATCACAATAAAATTAGCTTAATTAATCTCTGCCTTTGGGCGGAGATTTTTTTATTGTCCTAAAACGTAAAATCCCAATGGCTATTTAACTATTAAATAGAGGAAGCACAGATAATTAGGAGTGAGAGTAATGCGAGTCGAAAAGTTTGCTAGCTACCACTACATGATTAACGAAAAAATATTACAAACCTGCGAAATAATCCAAAATTTAAAATTTAAAATCCAAAATTGATAGATTATTGACTATATTGCCGATAATATGTGTTATATTAAAAGCAGGATACAAAGAGAGAGCATTTTGCTCTACCTTGTTTGAGATTAAAAGCCACTTAGGCAACAAGGAGGTGATGCCCATGATAGAAAGTAGTATACGCATGGGTCGTCAAGTTGCAGCAAACCGGCTGTGCGCCGGAGCTGTTCTCTAGGAGTTAATATTAGTCTTTTTAAAGGCTAGTTTAACTTAAGCGACGAGGCTGAACTGGAGTTTCTTCCGGCAGTCAGGTTGCAACTTGAAGACCCGCTAGACCGCTCTTACATTAAGTCAACTGGCTTAAGTAGGAGCGGATAGTTTTTTATGGGTACTTAAAAGTTTTTTAAAGTTTTTTTTAAATTGATTTCTTATTAACCAACGCTTCATTTTCGCAAATATTTAAGAAGCATTTATTTAATTTCTACTTCTACTAGATTTCGTTACCACCAGCCACAGGTCTTAAGCTAATCAAATCCTCAATATTGCGTCTCATGGTATTGCAAATCGCATTTAACGGTAAGTCATTATCATCGAAACCGAAAGGATTTTCTATTTCCAAGCCAATGGCTTCTATACCGAATAACGTAAAACTAATTATCGCGGTAATTATACCAGTCATCCATCCAAGACTATCTACCAATTGAAAGGGTAGTAATAAACAATAAAGTATTAATAATTGCTTTAAATGAATAGTATAAGCTAATGGTATAGGCGTTTTTAAAATACGCTCGCAGGCTCCCAAGTTATCTACCAAACTATTGATTAACTCTTGCATCATTATTAATTGATATTTGTCCAAGCGATTAGTTTTGTTCTGTTGCTGTAAATAATCTCCGACCCAAAAAGCGATTTCTAAAGGAGGGTGATTCATCGTTAGTAATCTTACGTACTTTGATTCGACCATCAACTCTTCTAATTCACTATTTACTGGTTGAGAACGTAAATGTAATTTGGTCGCGACTGCAAAAGCCACTATTAAACGTAACGCAGCAACTTTATCTTTTCTATCTTCGGGACATATTTCATCAACTGATACCATGATTAATCGCGCTAAATTTCTGACATTATTAACAATATCCCCCCAAGCTTTTCTACCTTCCCAAAAACGGTCATAGGCTGTATTTGTCCGAAATACAAGTAGCAAGCCTAAGACGATACTAGGTATAACACTACCTAAAATTGGTTGGGATACAGGTAAATCTAAATAGTAAAGTAGGGTTACAAACGCGCCGAAAATCCCAAAAAATATAACTCGGTGATAAATTACGGTAATAACCGTACCTTTGATTTGGAAAGCTAACCGCAACCGTCTTAATTTTTGTGACCCCATGCAGTTACCAAAATAAATATTATTTTTTGTTTGAGATCTAAGCATTTAAAAGTATAAATTAAGATGCGTTATCGATGATTAAATGTGTCGATCTTGTGACAATACTTGAAAGCTTTACGATCTAATAGCAAGAACGTTAATCTGTGGATTTTCTGTCGCTCACAGGGTTTGTTCTAACAGCATCTTTGATGAATATATTTGCTGGGCTAGACTTTACCCATCCTTAAGTAAGATGTCACTAAAAATTTTTTCGGCTAATCTTTACAATATGAACTTCTGAACAATTTTAGGATTGACTTAGGGGTTACGAATTAACATACTGTAAGAGAGCAAGTAAGACTCTAACGAGAGAAGTGAAACCCCATATCATTAAATTCCGCTTATTACTGCAAATGTGTGACAGTTAACAAGCTGACTACACATTGCTTTATGTTTCACTTGTCTTATAATTAAAGTCTATCGAGGATATGTTATTGCATAAGTTAATTACATGATTTTTTCTTTAAATTTAATCGTTTCTTAGCTTAGCAAAAACTAGAATTGTGTATGGGGTGATTATGCCTCATTAACAAGTTCCACTCTCAAAGTGGATTTTTAACAAAATTTACAGCTAAAGTAGATTATCCGTGCAAGGTGTGAGGAGAATAGGAAGAATGTCTAATAATATAGTGTGGAAATATTTGGCGCTGGGTCCCGCAGTTTTCGGAGCAACATTGCTAGTCTCGACGACTGCGATCGCCGCTTCTAAGACTACTGATGAGGTTGTTAGTTCTGAAGTTGCTCAAGCAGAGAAATCAGATGAAGCACCATCGGTCTTTTCAGCTTCGCTGGATTCCCAAGCAACAGAAACGTTCGCTCAAGCTCAACAAACTGAAGTCAACGTTTTAGAAGAAGTAACCAAGTACGGTAGCGAAGGACAAGAAAATGGAAGTCAGTCCCAAGTAACTTCCGTCTCTCAGTTTTCCGATGTACAGCCAACCGATTGGGCTTTCCAAGCTTTACAATCCTTGGTGGAGCGTTATGGCTGTATCGCAGGTTATCCCAACGGAACCTATCGTGGAAACCGTGCTTTAACTCGTTACGAATTTGCAGCCGGTTTGAATGCTTGTTTGGATAGAGTTAACGAATTGATTGCCACAGCGACTGCTGACATTGTGACCAAAGAAGATTTGGCAACTTTGCAGCGTTTGCAAGAAGAATTTTCTGCTGAATTAGCAACCCTACGCGGACGAGTAGATGCTTTAGAAGCACGTACCGCTGAATTGGAATCGAACCAATTCTCTACCACAACCAAACTTGCTGGTGAAGCGATTTTCGCGTTAACTGATGCTTTTGGTGATACAGTAAACAGCCAAAACAACACCGTCTTCCAAAACAGAATTCGTTTGGACTTGCAAACCAGCTTCACTGGTAAAGATGTTTTACATACCCGTTTGGCTACTGGTAACGCAGGACGTTTGAATACTGGCAAAGATGTAGACGGTGATGGTATTGCTGATGATAATGGTGAAGGCTTCCAGACCTTTAACCTAACTGGCGACCCAGGTAACAGTAATAGTGTTACTTTAGACTGGTTGTCTTACTACACCAACCTTGGTCCGGCTCAACTTTATGTTGCAGCTACCGGCGGTATTCACAGCGATTATGCTGCTACTGTTAACCCTTACTTTGAGGATTACGACGGCGGTAATGGTGCTTTGACGACCTTTGCTTCGGAAAGTCCCATTTATCGGATCGGTGGTGGTGCAGGTGCGGCGCTAAATATCAAGTTTGGTGCAGGTAACAGCGTTCTTCGCCCTAGTTCTTTGACTATTGGTTACTTAGGTTCCGAACCCAGTAATCCTGGGCTTGGTTCAGGTATCTTCAACGGTAACTACGCTGCACTTGGACAGTTGAATTTCAACGTTAGCAACCGCATTGCATTAGCAGCAACCTATGTTCATGGTTATCACGGTCAGGGTAGCAATTTATTTGATGCTGGTGGATTCGCAGGTACAACAACAAGAAACGTAAATGGTCAACCCACTGAAGGCTATCTTCCTGTAGTCGGTACCACTCAAGCAAATAGATTAGATAGCCCATCTTCGAGTAATTCCTACGGTTTAGCAGCAGCAATCAGACCTAGTGATAAATTCTCAATTAGTGGTTTTGTTTCTTACCACGATGTTACCGGCTTCCGTTCTGGTGATGACTTTGAAGCTTGGAGTTGGGGTGCTGGTATAGCTTTACCTGACTTCGGTGGAAAAGGTAACGTTTTGGGCTTCTTCGGAGGCGCTCAACCTTATTCCTTAAATAGAAATTTGGTTGCTGGAGCTAATGATAGTAGTGTTCCTTACCAAGTTGAAGGATTCTATAAGTATCGCGTAAACGATAACGTTTCGATCACACCGGGCGTTATTTATCAGACCTCTTCCGGGCAAGATAGCAATAGCAATGATGTCTTCATTGGTACTCTCAGAACAACCTTTACATTCTAGATTGTTAACAAAAATCTAATTTGATATAGTTTGCTCCTCACGAAGATAGTGGGGAGCAATTTATTTATGGGGGAGAAAGCGGCAAACCCCAGTGGAGAACCGGAGTATAATATGGTAAGTTAGGAGTTAGGAGTTAGGAGTTATATGAAGTAGAATCCTGCGACTCGGTAATTTCGTATCGTTAGATTGTAGTGCGACCATCTTGGTCGCTGGTGGGTTGAAGATTAATAAGCTGATTTACAGCTAAATTGTATAATGCGTTAGCGAAGCGTGTCCGTAGGACATAACCGTGAAAATATTGTAGTGCGAGCCGAAAAGCTCGCTAGCCTTATACAAATTAAATGCCTAACAACTTAGCTAGTACTTCATTTCATTAATTTTGATAAGCAATAAATTCGTAGTGCGACGCTACGCGAATCTCCGATTACGCACACGCTCGTGACCAATAGCGAGCGAGCGAGCGAGCTAAAAGCAACCAGCGAGCGAGACGCTCGCACTACCCAAACCCGTCAGAATTAATGTGGTGGAGTACTAGTACCGTTCGGCGTAAATAAGCCTACTATTTGCAAAGGCTGTAAATGCTAGTTTTTTCAAGGTTCTTAATGGTGGGTTTATTTCCGCCATGCTGTACTAGTGCGACCATCTTGGTCGCTGGTGGGTTGAAGATTAATAACTAGTGCGACCATCTTGGTCGCTGTTAGTAAGTTCTTGGTCGCTGTTAGCAAGTTCTTGGTCGCTGTTAGCAAGTTCTTGGTCGCTGTTAGCAAGTTCTTGGTCGCTGTTAGCAAGTTCTTGGTCACTGTTAGCAAGTTCTTGGTCACTGTTAGCAAGTTCTTGGTCGTTAGGGAGCAAGATGCTCCCACTACCAAAAAGAATCGAAATGCCTATATAACCATACAAGAAAATTGTAAAGGTTTCAAAAACCTTTGATATTACAATTCTTAATTCCTAACTCCTAACTCTCAAATCCTAACTTTTATTAAAACTGCTTGTGGAACTATCATGTAAATCGGAATATGCAATTTTGGCATTATTAGAATTAGCAACCCATTATCAGAAAGGGGAACCACTGCAAATTCGACAAATCGCAGCGCAGCAAGATATCCCAGATCGCTATTTGGAACAGTTGCTGGCAACTTTGAGACGTGGTGGACTTGTTAAAAGTCAACGTGGTTCTAAGGGTGGTTATTTCTTGACACGAGAACCGTGGAAAATCACTTTGTTTGATATTTTCGTGTGCTTGGAAGGGCTTGATAAATTAAAAAACTGTGAAGAAGATAGTCAACCAAAAACTTCTGACAGTACTGTTATTGAAGATATATGGGAAGAAGCACGTCAAGCGGCAAACTCTGTATTACAGAAGTATACGCTTTTAGATCTTTGTGAAAAGCGAGATTCTCAAAAGAATTTGGATATTATGTATTACATTTAATTGGGAATTGGGCATGGGGCAATGCATATGAAAATGTAAGCTATCGGTGAGATATATAAGCCTTTGATTTGGATACAATTTAAAAATATAACTCTTGTGGGACAGACGTATACCCTGTTCTAATGGCGGTATTTAAAAGTACAAAAATTATAGCGATCGCCATAATTGGATAGGATGTTTCTGTGTTTGTTGTTTCCCATACCCTATGCCCAATTTAAAATTAAACATAAAAAATGCGTATTGCTCGTAATATTACCGAACTTATTGGTCATACTCCTTTAGTGCAGCTAAACCGCATTCCGCAAGCTGAAGGTTGTTTTGCCAACATCGTCATGAAGTTGGAAAGCATGAATCCTTCGGCATCGGTAAAAGATAGAATCGGTGCTAGTATGATTAATGCCGCAGAAGCAGCTATGTTGATAACTCCTGGGAAAACGCTTTTGGTGGAGCCGACTTCTGGAAACACCGGAATAGCTTTAGCTATGGTAGCAGCAGCTAAAGGTTATCAGTTGGTGTTGACAATGCCCGATACTATGAGTTGCGAACGACGGGCAATGTTGCGAGCTTATGGGGCCCAACTGCAATTAACACCGGGAATTGAAGGTATGACGGGAGCAATTCGGCAAGCGCAACTGATTGTTGATACTACTCCTCATGCGTATATGTTGCAACAGTTTCGCAACCCGGCTAATGCGAGAATACACATAGATACAACTGCTGAGGAAATATGGCAGGATACAGATGGACAAGTAGATATGGTTGTTGCCGGAATCGGTACTGGGGGAACAATGACGGGTATCGCGGAAGTCATCAAAATACGTAAGCCTACTTTTAAAGCGATCGCCGTTGAACCAGCTTCCAGTCCCATATTATCTGGGGGAAGACCCGGACTTCATAAAATCCAGGGAATTGGAGCGGGGTTTATTCCTCAAGTATTAAAGGTAGAATTAATTGACGAAATAATTACCGTTACAGATAGTGAGGCGATCGCTTACGGACGACGGCTGGCTTTAGAAGAAGGATTATTATCCGGGATTTCTACTGGTGCGGCTCTGTGTGCAGCAGTTCGCGTTGCTCAACGTCAAGAAAACGCCGGACGCTTAATCGTGTTAATTCAGCCTAGTTTTGGGGAAAGATACTTAAGTACCCCATTGTTCCAATTAGAGGTCAACTCAGTTAGTAGCATCAACTAACAATCTTATTGAAGAATGCCACAATCCAATCACTACGAGACACTTAATGTTAATAGTAATGCCAGCCAAGCGGAAATAAAACAAGCTTATCGCCGCTTAGCAAAATTGTTTCATCCCGACGTTAATCAAGTAACGGATAGCGATCAAATTATCCGTATTAACGCGGCTTATGAAGTTTTGAGCGATACTCAAAGTCGCCAGTCTTACGACAGACAACTGCATTATTTTTTTGAAAAATCGAATAGCAAAACACAGCAGCGGACTCAAACAGCACAACAGCAATATAAAAAGAGACGTAAGACAGGACGATATGCTGACGAGCAGATTGAAGAGTGGTTGCGATCGGTGTATCAGCCAGTTAATAGCTTTGTATGCGATATATTGAATTCTTTGGAAGATCAAATTGATAAATTAGCAGCAGATCCTTTTGATGATGAGTTGCTAGAAAACTTTCAAAATTATCTGCAAAGTTGTACAGAACAACTCAAGCAAGCACAAACTCGTTTTCGTTCTTTACCTAATCCTCCCAGTTTAGCCAGAGCAGCAGCTCACCTTTACTATACTTTGAATCAAATTAGTGATGCGTTGGGAGAAATGAAATATTTTCCTCTCAATTACGATGAAAGTTATCTGCATACAGGACAAGAAATGTTTCGTATTGCCACACAGCTATATGATGAAGCACAAGATTCTATGGGTGCTTACAGATAAAGTATGAAAAATCAGATAAATATACTGTAATTATTTTATATACAACATCTTGTCAAAATGGGCTTTCTTTATAAAATATAAAAGTCTTAAATATAACAAGCTAGTACCACTGCGTGGAAGTAAAAAGTCAAAAGATAAAAGTCAAAAGACTTACCCTGCTATTTAAGATGATAGCCCTATCTACACCGTGTTGTACTAGTACAACAAGACAAAAAAATAAAGCTTATTTTATAGTCTTTTCTGCAATTTTGAATGATAGTACTATTTGCACCAACCTGTACGATAGTTCATAATTTCATTGTAAATAGATGTCTATCAAATTAAAATTATTTTAATAAAAATAATTTTTTCCTCACAAAATATTTAAATAATCTTTTTCTTTTTGGGAAAGATAAGAATATCGGTTGATTTTAGATTAAACTACTTTACTTGCAATAAGTCTTCCTAGAAAATTGTGTTTGAGGTGTGCATCGCTTTCAGTAAAGAACCTGATTGCTTCGACTAGAGAAAATTTGCGATCGTCCTTGATATTTTATGTTCATCTAAAATGGTAATTCAAAATTGATTGACTAAGACGGCTGTTGCAAGTTAATTAAAAAAAGTTATTCAACCTCAATATGATCGAAATACAAGAAAACCTAATTTTAATTGTTGATGATAAAAGTTATAATATTGAACTTTTATTTCATGTTATGCAACTCAACGGACATCGCGTGTTGGTTGCTAACAGTGGGGAAAGTGCATTGCAAAAGCTACAAATTGTATGTCCCGACTTAATTTTATTAGATATCATGATGCCGGGAATGGATGGATTTGAAACTTGTCGGCGGTTGAAAGCTGATGATAAGAATAAAGATATACCCGTTATTTTCATGACTGCTCTTACAAACACAGAAGATAAAATCAAAGCATTTAAACTGGGAGCCGTAGACTATATTACTAAGCCATTTCAGAAGGAAGAAGTAGTAGCGCGGGTAAATGTACAGTTACAGTTGCGAAATTTAAATCGTCAATTGCAACAATCCCAATTTCAATTAATGCAAACGGAAAAAATCTCATCTTTGGGACAATTAGTTGCTGGTGTAGCTCATGAAGTTAATAATCCCGTCAGTTTTATCGCTGGCAATTTAGAATATACTAATAATTATCTAGAAGACTTAATTAGTTTATTAAATCTTTATCAAAAACATTTATCTCATCCACCCGAAGAAATTACCCAAAAAATTGCAGAGATCGATTTAGATTTTCTATTAGAAGATTTACCAAAAATGATTGCTTCGATGAATTTGGGTATTGAGCGCATCAGCGATATTATGCGATCACTACGTAGTTTTTCGCGCAAAGACGCAACGCAGAAAAAAACTGCCGATATTCATCAAGGTATTGATACAACTTTGATGATTTTGTCTCATCGTTTGAAAGCTAACAAATCTCGTCCGCAAATTGAAGTTGTCAAAGAATATGGTAATTTACCCGAATTTGAATGCTATTCGGGACAACTCAACCAAGTATTTATGAATTTACTCTCAAATGCGATCGATGTCTTTGATGAAAAAGTAGAAATAGGTAAACAAAATACTCCTCAAATACGTATTAGTACGGGATTAATTGATGATAATACTGTAGAAATCATCATTGCTGATAATGGTTATGGAATGTCGGAGGAAGTGCGAAAAAAGTTATTTAATGCTTTCTTTACTACCAAACCAGAAGGTAAAGGAACTGGTTTAGGGCTTTCTATCAGCTATCAGATTATTACAGAAACTCATGGTGGCAGTTTAGAATGTTCTTCTTCTCCTGGTAAAGGTACGCAGTTTGTAATTCATATTCCTATATAGGAATCCTATTTGATTTTTGAAAGTTTAGCAAGGAAGTAGGGAATAGAGAATTGTTTGAGGGATAAGTACAAGATGCACTTGAGGCAAGAATTAGTTTATCCTGGAAACAGTGAAACATTAAGAAATCTTAAATTCTGCTTTTTAGATACTCATGCAATGCATTGTAAATCGCCGCGCTCAATTTTCGGCAAGTCATCGATATTGGTTCCCCGAATTAAGCGAAGCAGAGAATACTGAAAAATTTGGTGCTTGTGCTAATTTTCCCGGACACGGACACAACTATGTTTTATTTATCTCTCTTCAAGGGGAGTTAGATGAATATGGGATGGTATTAAATTTGTCCGACGTGAAACAGGTAATTAAACGAGAAGTTACCAGTCAATTAGACTTTTCCTATCTTAATGATGCATGGGAAGAGTTTCAAGAAATTTTACCGACCACTGAAAACATTGCACGGGTTATTTACAAACGGTTGTTACCTTATTTACCTATAATTCGCGTGCAGTTATTTGAACATCCTCAACTTTGGGCAGATTATATGGGAAACTCAATGGAAGCTTATCTAACTGTAAGTACTCACTTTAGCGCTGCTCACAGGTTAGCGAGTCCAAAACTGAGTGATGAAGAAAACGTCGAGATTTACGGAAAATGCGCTCGTCCCCACGGACACGGACACAACTACCATTTAGAAATTACCGTTAAAGGTGAAATTGCAAAACGTACAGGAATGTTGGTTGATTTAGGAGCTTTAAATAAAGTCATAGATGATTATGTCGTTGAACCATTCGACCATACTTTTTTAAATAAGGATATTGCTTATTTTGCTGAAGTCGTTCCTACGGCAGAAAATATAGCTATTCATATCAGTAATATATTACGGCAACCGATCGCACAGTTAGGGGCAAATCTTTACAAGGTTAAACTGATTGAAAGTCCGAATAACTCCTGCGAAATTTATTGCACTAATCAAAAATCTAACTCAGGTATGATGACACAAGATGAGCCTGTTTTAGCAAGGTTATAAGCTACCGATTTGATTCGACATTTCCTAATCAAAGGTTTCAACAGCCTTTCTTTATGTTTTGACCTACACAAATATTGTTTTACATAAAACCCTAAGAATTATTTTTAGGGTTTTTGCTTTGATTTACTCCATAAAATAACAGTAGACCCCCACAAAACGTTATTTGGTTATTTTGTAAAATGCAATACATTTAAATTATTTGTATAAGTTAGACTTTGTTGGTTTAGAACCATATTGCAATTTTATAGGATTTGAAATATTTGATAATTATGTTGCATCTTTGACATATTTGTTGATTTTGATGTGTTTATCGAAAATATATATCTTTAGATGTTAGTAGTTGATTGATTGAATATCTACAATATTACGAAGGTCTAATAAAGATAGTAAATATATCGCGTTTAGCGCCAACTATGAAGACAATCATCAACTCTCTACTCACCTACTTCTAGTTAAAGTTTATCGAAGCGATTTTTATCTAAAATATTTACTCTGTATTTCAACTCTTTATCTCTTCTATCACTATTCACTTACTTTATATTAATAAGTAAAATTATGTCTTCACAAATTCATCCTCAACATTTGGTAAGCGTTATCGTGCCGGTGTACAATCGCTCAATATATTTGAAAGAAGCAATTCAAAGCGCTCTCAATCAAACTTATAAAAATATTGAAATTATTGTATCTGATGATTGTAGCCCGGAAAGTCCACAAGCAATCGTAGAATCTTTCAACGATTCGCGAATTCGATTTCGGCGAAATGAACAAAATTTGGGAGTAGCTGGTAATATTATTAGTTCTGTAAAAGTTGCACGAGGAAAATACGTTGCTAGTCTGAATGATGATGATATATGGAATGAAAACTTTTTAGAAAAACTTGTTCCGCAGCTTGACAATAATCAAGATTTAGTATTAGCTTTTTGCGACCATTACATCATAGATGACCATAGTAATATTGATGATGTTGCGACAGAAGAATGCACTCGAATGTGGAAGCGTAACGAGCTAAAAGAAGGAATCTATCAACCGTTTTATGAAATCGCATTAGTAAATCAAGCTGTACCTAGCTCAGTAGCTGCGGTGATTCGCAAAAACGCGATTGATTGGGATAATTTTCCGGCTCTTGCAGGTCCTTTTTGGGATTTATATTTAACTTATATGGCTTGTCGGAATGCTGGTGGAGCCTATTATTCTCCAGAAAGATTGAGCAAATATCGCGTCCATGCTCTATCTGAAACCATGAATATTGGGAGTAAAAATGCTCAGGCTAAAATTAGAGGTGCCGAAGCTACAATGTTCTGTTTTGGTCAATTCATGCAAGATGAAGCGCTGCAAGAATTCAACAGTTATTTTCACAAACAATGGCTACACGCACAAACTACTTTAGCGATTGGTTTATTGCGGGATAATCAGATGACGCAAGCAAGACCTTTACTTTTACGTGCTTTAATTCAACAGAAATTTAGTCTTAGAACTATTGCTGCATTTTTAATTAGTTTTATTCCCAAACCACTAGCACGTAGATTGTTAGCTGTGTAAAGCGATCGGGGATAATTTACTCAGTAAAGCCACTTGTCTACACTAACTTTCGGCATAATTCGTAAGTAGTAAATTTTTAATTCACCTCTTGAAATAATTCTTCAGAAAAATAAAGTTGTAGAATTTATAGGTCAACAAATTACCAACAAGCGAATTATGTTAGAGTTGTATCAATTTGAACTATCTCAATACTCAGAAAAAGTGCGTCTTATTCTCGACTATAAAGGTCTAGAATACCGCAAAATAGAAGTAACGCCGGGAATTGGACAGGTAGAATTATTTCAAAAAACAGGGCAACGTCAAGTACCCGTACTCAAAGATGGCAGTAAATACATAGCTGATTCTACTGATATTGCCAAGTATATAGACGCACAGTATCCCGAACGCCCGCTGATACCACAAGACCCTAAACAGCGGGGATTATGCTTAATGATGGAAGAATGGGCGGATGAATCCATTGGTACTAAAAGTAGAAAAGCTTTATTCTCAGCGATTAGCAAAGACCAGTACTTCCGTAAATCTTTATTACCTAATTCAACACCAGACTTACTGAAAACATTGGTGGAAGGAGTACCGGGTGACATCCTCAAAATGTTGGGTGTAGGGGTAGGTTACAGCCCCGATGCGGTACAAGGTGCGATGAGAGATTTGAAACAAGATTTGGAAGCTTTGACGTTGATATTAGAAGATAGTCCTTATTTGCTAGGTGATGAACCATGTCTTGCTGATTTTGCAGTCGCAGGTTTATCCATATTGTTAAAGTTTCCTGATGGTGCTTATTTGGATTTACCAGCAACCATTAAAGGTAAAGGAGTTCCAGGTTTAGCAGATAATCCCATTTACCAACCATTCTTTGACTGGCGCGATCGCCTTTACGCTCAATTCCGCAAACCAATAATCGGTTCTACTATCAATAGTCCTGGAGCGCCAACATCGATTCAGATTGATTAAAAAAAGTTAGGAGTTAGGAGTGATGAGTTAAGAGTTATAAAATCATAGGGATTTATTGTATCGCGTCTTTATCTTCTTTCTTATTAATTCCTAACTCCTAACTTTTAACTTTTAACTTTTAATTGTTTAATTTCCAGTTCCTGATTGTATTAAAATTTATTCGCATAATTGATACAGTGCAACTAAAATTCTTTAAAGAAGCACAAATAAAATTTTGCGTTGATTTATATGAATTTTATTAGCAGACAGCCATTAGGTTCAGTTATTCAAGGTTCTCTAACTGGGGGATTGGAAGTTAGATTGCACCCCGATATTTTAGTTGAAGATATGCGGGTAGGTAAGTTTCTGGTTGTCCAAGGTGTGCGATCGCGCTTTTTCTGTATGCTCACAGATGTAGCGTTGGGAATTTCTAATCAGAGGATTGTGGCTCATCCTCCGAGTTGGGAAGATACTTTTATGCGAGAAATTTTAGCTGGAAGCGGTACTTACGGTACTATTAATCTCGCGCCAATGTTGATGTTTACTCCCGAATCTAATGAATCGGATTTTAATGTAGATGGTAAGTCTGCAAAACTAAAAGCCGCAGTAAATACGAGTTTGGCATCGTTTCAAGCCCAAACTAGTACTACGATGCAATTAATGCCTGTTAAAACAATTCCAACTCATTTTAGCCAAGTTTACGAGGCTTCTGAAGATGACTTTCGTCGGGTATTTGGTTGGGAAGATGACCCCCAAAGAAAGAATTTTTCTATTGGTCAACCGCTGGATATGGATGTACCCGTTTGCATCGATTTAAATAAGTTTGTGGAAAGAAGTAATGGCGTTTTTGGTAAATCTGGAACGGGTAAATCTTTTTTAACGCGGTTACTTTTGGCTGGGACAATTAAGAAAAATGCGGCAGTAAATTTAATTTTTGATATGCACTCGGAATACGGTTGGGAAGCGGTTTCCGAAGGGAAAAATTTGAGTACTGTTAAAGGTTTAAAGCAGTTGTTTCCTAGCAATGTGGAAGTTTACACTTTAGACCCAGAATCTGCAAAACGTCGTGGTGTACCTCACGCCCAAGACCTTTATTTAAGTTACGACCAAATCGAAGTTGAAGATATTAAGTTATGTTCTCGTGAGTTGGGACTTTCTGACGCGAGTATTGATAATGCCAATATTCTTCATGCTGAATTTGGCAAGTCTTGGATTGTTCAATTACTCAATATGACCAATGAAGAAATTAAAATGTTTTGCGAAGAGAAGCGGGGACATCAAGGTTCAATTACTGCATTGCAGCGTAAATTACTGCGGATGGATAACTTAAAGTATATGCGTGCTGCTTGTCCGCACAACTATATTAATCAAGTCATGAATTCCCTGGAAGCGGGGAAAAACGTGGTGGTGGAATTTGGTTCTCAGTCAGATATGCTTTCCTATATGCTGGTGACGAACATGATTACTCGTCGGATTCACCAACAATATGTCCGGAAAGCCGAAAAGTTTTTGCAGACCAAAAATCCCCTTGATAAACCATTACAATTAATGATTACTATCGAAGAAGCACACCGCTTCCTTGACTCGGCGATCGTACAAAGTACAATATTTGGTACCATAGCTCGCGAAATGCGGAAATACTTTGTCACCTTGTTAGTGGTAGACCAAAGACCTTCAGGGATAGATAATGAAGTAATGTCCCAAGTTGGTACCCGCATCACAGCTTTACTCAACGACGAAAAAGACATTGACGCAATTTTTACCGGAGTTTCCGGTGCTGGTGGTTTGAAATCGGTATTAGCGAAATTAGATTCTAAACAGCAAGCATTAATTTTAGGTCATGCCGTTCCCATGCCGGTAGTTGTGCGTACCCGTCCTTATGATGCCGCTTTTTACGAAGAAATTGGCGACCCCGATTGGGAAGGAAAACCAGACGAAGAAGTATTTGCAGCAGCTAAATTAGCGAAAGCAGATTTGGGGTTTTAGTCAATCAACATCAACAATGAACAATTATCAATTATCAATGAGGCATTAGGAAGAGATAATCCAAAATCTAAAATCTAAAATCCAAAATTAAAAAACTCCTAACTCTTGTTCCAAATTGTGATTTGGTTTAGTTAACGCTATTTTCAAATAATGGCAATGTAATATCATGACATTTTTATCTAATTTTTTGGGTTAAGCTGAAATCTTGAGTCTAACCAAACGATACATTGTAGTGGTATAACTTTTTCGTTTCATAAACCAGTCTTTAGGTAGAGCAGTATTTGACTCGGAACGGCGAAAATATCGATCAAGTCACAACCCATTAACTACAAATTCATAATTAGTGATTCCGAAAAATATTTATTTAGTAACATCCACCCACGACAAATCTCCTTAAGTTCGGTAATCCGGCTATTTGCGGAGAACCTGATTCGCTTTTTTCACGTCAAAATATATATATAGAGCTAACCGCGAAAAAGATATTAGTTGTCTTTTTTGGCAAACAAATCCTGAATGCATTATAATGGAAAGATTTATTTGAAGCTCTTTACTAACGACAAGATTTGTCGTAAGATTAGATTAAGTAAAACTCATACTGACTTCATATTTTAAGTGTCGCTGTTAGCGGCTAAGGAAAAAAAATAAATTGTTGAAACCATAAAAGTTTACTTCTAGGGGATTGATAAATAGGGGGAGGCAGAGGAACTAATGGGGAGAGTTCACAGTCTGTAAATTCTCTGTATAGGTTGGGGATTGAACAGTTGGTATTTCCTGCCGGTTCTAAAATTAGTATATTTATTTTCCATACCCTCCCTAGTAATTAAATGCTCATCGTATCTACGGAGTAGAGGAAAACGCACCAATGCCCATCGAAAACACTGTAAAGACAGAAAAACCCGATACCAAATTTACTGCTGATATGGTACGAACCTATCTGCGCGAGATTGGTAGAGTGCCTTTGCTTACCCGCGAGCAAGAAATTGTTTTCGGGAAGCAGGTGCAAAAAATGATGAAGCTTGTCGAAGCGAAAGAGGCTTTGTCGAAGAAACTGGGACGCGAAGTTAGCGTGCTTGAGTGGACGAGTGAAGTTGATTTGCCCGAAACAGAACTGAAAAAGACTGTTTTTGAGGGTAAACGCGCTAAGCAGAAGATGATTGAGGCGAATTTACGCTTAGTCGTAGCGATCGCGAAGAAGTACCAAAAGCGCAATATGGAGTTTCTGGATTTGATCCAGGAAGGAGCTTTAGGATTAGAGCGGGGTGTAGAGAAATTTGACCCAACTCGCGGTTACAAGTTCTCCACATATGCTTATTGGTGGATTCGTCAAGCGATTACCAGAGCGATCGCACAGCAAGGAAGAACGATTCGTTTACCGATTCACATTACCGAAAAGCTAAATAAAATCAAGAAAGTGCAGCGCGAATTAGCTCAAAAATTAGGGCGATCGCCATCTCCAGCAGAAATTGCCAAGGAGTTGGATTTGGAACCCGCACAAATTCGCGAATACCTGAATATGGCACGTCAACCAGTTTCTTTGGATGTGCGAGTGGGTGACAACCAAGATACTGAGTTGCAAGAAATGCTTGAAGATGACGGTCCGTCACCAGAGTATTACACGACTCAAGAGTTCTTACGTCAAGACTTGAATAACCTATTAGCAGAACTGACTGCTCAACAGCGGGAAGTGTTAACTTTACGCTTTGGATTGAATGATGGGAATGAAATGTCCTTAGCGAAAGTTGGGGAACGTTTAAGTTTAAGTCGTGAAAGAGTTCGTCAATTAGAACACCAAGCGCTGGCTCATTTACGTCGTCGTCGCGCCAATGTTAAGGAATATGTTGCGAGTTAAGAGTTAGACGTAGTAATACTTTAATAGCAATACGCCTCCCAATAGGGGGGCGATTTTTTATGTTTTGAAATTACCAAATTACAGCGGTTTTTAGTTGATACCATCTGTATTTTATCTTAGTTAAAACGCTATATAAGAATTTCCTTAATACAAAATTTTATTATTTATAGGATTGGTATACAGCATTATAATTCGTCAAAATAATTAAGTATAAATTTTTTTCCATGTTGATAAACTACTTATCAATTTATCTAATCCCTGAAACTCTCGTATCAAGAAGGTTTCATTGTGTAAATATTTGCCGTCTTAAAATATGCAAATAGAAGGATGACAACGGCTAAAAACTTTAATTGATGATTAATTATTTTATGAAAACTTTATATTTAAAATTCATCCTTTTGAGTCAACCATTAGGATGAATACGAACACTTATGATAGTAGTAGTATAAAGTTAACATTCAAAATTAAACAGAAAATTTAATAAACTACGGTTTTTTAACCGGACAATATAAATTAAAGTCTTAATAGCGCAATTGCATTTACATACTTAGTTTAAAATCAAACTCATCAATAGAGATTCAGAAATAAACGTTCATTTATAGGAGAAATCGGGTGATTAAGCAAATTAACAAATTTATTCCACCCCCTCGTTTTGCAGTTCCTGTATTGGGCTTAATCATAGCGATTGGTGCCATAGGTCAACGGGCCCAACCAGTTTTATCAAAACAAATTGCTCTACTGCAAGCAACATCTCCATCAACAGCTTTGGAAAAACAAGCACCAGCAATTACCTGGATGGAAAACAATTCCGGAGTTGCTTCCGAACCAATTTCTAAAGAAGCGCGGTTGCGGAGAGTATTAGATAGTTCTTCTCAATCGACGTTAGATGCTAACGTATCTCCTGGTGGAACTTACACTTGGATACAGCAAAATAATGTTTCCGATTCGGAAGACGTAAAACAAGAAATAGATTTATCTACTACTCAAGCAAGAATTAGTCAAGATAAAGTTTCTATCAAAGGAGCCTTACCGAGAACAAATTTCCCTACTGATAATGGTGTATTCATTTATGGAACTTCACCACAAAGAGGAGAATTTGATCGAGGATATATCGTCTTTGACAAGCAAGGTAGTAAAGTTGTAGGGGCAATGTATATGCCTGCTTCTGAGTTTAACTGCTTCCAGGGGACGCTCGATCGCTCGGGGGAGATAGCGATGACGGTTAAAGGCTATGCTGGCGACATTAATCTAAATCAAGTCGCCTCAAGGGGTACAATACCTAAAGTAAACGAAGATGAATTAACAAACTACGCTTACTCGGTAACACTACAGGATTATCATCAACTGGATAACGCTACTAATAATGATCGGCGTATTTTACAAACCTGCAAAGCTAACTTTGAGTAATTAGAATTGTGATCGGTTATGGTTTTAGCTAAAACCGGAGAAGCCTCCCGCCTACACAAAGTGAGGCGGCGAGATGAATCTTCTTGATAAAAGCCTCGCGTCCTGAACTGCAATGTTAATTTATTGACGAGCTTTTGAGGACAGCGAGGCTTTTATCAATCTCTTCGGATGCCAACGAATCAATTATATCTTCAAGAATCGTTGTCATAGTTTTGTCTTTGCTTGCGGCATATAATCGAAGTTTATTCAATCTACGCTCACTAAGTCTAATTTCTAATCGTTTTGTTTTCATTATGCACGTACAAACTACTTACATTTATGTTACTATATAAATAGGTCGAACAACAATGGGTTTATCAATGAGAACGAGTTATCAATACAGATTAAAGCCGAGCAAGGAGCAGCGTGAAATTATTGATGGTACGCTTGAAAAATTGCGTTATCAATACAATTACCTGCTTGCTCAGCGCTTTGATTGGTATGAGAGAAATCGTTGTTCTATTGATAGATGCAGCCTTGTTGTTTGCTATTTACCAGAATTAGCTGATAAACCTAACTATTACAGTCAAAAATCTAGCCTCACTCAACTTAAAAAAGATAGACCTTGGTATAAGAGCATTCATAGCCAAGTATTGCAAGAAGTTCCTAAAAAAGTCGAGATTACTTTTGATAGATGGCTTAAAGGTGATAGCAATGGCAAGAAATCGGGACGACCTAAATTTAAAGGTGCGGGTGCTTATAAAACATTTACTTATCCTCAATTCAAACAACATCATTTTGTAGGTAACAAAATTACATTATCTAAAATTGGTGATGTAAAAGTAATTGTTCATCGTCCTATACCTGACGGATTCGTCATAAAAACTGTATCCGTTACAAAGAAAGCAAATGGTTATTATATAACTTTAAGTCTAGACAATAAAGAAGTTCCTACTATTAAACCAGACTTTGATGCTGACAATATTGTAGGAATTGATGTTGGGCTAATCGACTTTTATGTTGCTTCTGATAATACTCGGATTGCTGCACCAAAGTATTTA
>NZ_JAYGHM010000103.1:0-1132 GCF_034931125.1 Rivularia sp. UHCC 0363
CCCCTACCCATCTCGTGCCCTTAACGTTGTTTTTTGCCTCGTGTCTACATCTACCCCTGCTCCAATCCAGGCAAACGGTAAACCTCTGTCTCGCTGTGTTGACCTCTTAGAAACAGTTAAAATGCTCTACAACATTCATATGCTCAACCAGTCAATCGCAAAGTGAAAAACAAAGAACATGGAAACCTGGAGTCTACCTCGCACTCAACAATGTGCAAAATGCCCCTGGAAACTAACCACTGACCCCAGGAAAATACCTGACGGTTATTCTAAAGATTTGCACAAGAAACTGAAAAGTACAATTGCTGAACCAGGCTCAGTCTGTAGGCTGGTTCAGGCGATGGCCTGCCATGAATCAAGCGTTGGTGCAGAAGAATACTGCATTGGTTGGCTTCACAACCAACTTGGCACAGGAAACAATATTGCAATGAGACTGCACATGATGTCTTGCTCTAATAGACTTAATCGGAAATAGCTGAAATGCTTGCTGCACGCGGTTTCCAGAAATTGTCTAAAATCGTCTGAAAACCTTATAACGCAAGGCTTTGAGGGCATTCTGACTACTTTATTACCGATTAAGTCTAATATCCAAGCTATCCAAATCGATGGAGAGCAACATCAGAACTTTGATGATACTTTACCTCATTAAAATCTTGAAACTTTCAGCCACTTCTAAACTATCATATCCTTATCGATATCCTCACCTGCCACGATGCCACCCTTAAATCTACAAGGCAATTGGCTAGTCTCTGCTCTGGAGCATCTCACCGCCCAGTGGCTTCAATCTGCTATGGCAACTTCCCTACCCCTGCTCATTGTTGGGGAAATCTCTGATGCAGAATTTACAGCACAACTCACCTCGCTACTCGAAGGCCGGGGGCTGATTACTCCATCCCAGCAGAAAAACTATCGCTCTAACGTCACCCAAGCCCTCAAAAGCTTTGACCCGCAGCATCCCGCTATCCCACTGGTCGCCCTCTCCACTGAAACCTATCGTCAGCTCAACGACATCCAGCGCGGCAGGCTGGGCCATGTCCAGACCAAGTTCATCTCTAGCACCACCGCCCAGCGGTTGGTAGAACGGGCTACCCAACTGCTCTCTAGCGCTCAGTGGTCAGATATCGGCGCAGGG
>NZ_JAYGHM010000103.1:1183-18169 GCF_034931125.1 Rivularia sp. UHCC 0363
CGAGTCAGCGAAATCCTCCTCAGCCGGTTTGAGCCACATTCAGCCTGGTCGATTCTCTTTCGCGACCCCTCCAAGAAATCCCCTGAGCTGTCGGCTGACTTTGCTATCGAGATTCCGACGCTGGCACCGGCTGAGACTGTGCTGGCGGCTATCACCAAGCTCCAACGCTCGCTCAAGGTCGATGACCTCAAAGCAGCAGCTCACACCATGAAGGGCGCTAAGCAGAAGATCAATCAGCGCTACAGTGCTGCGATCTCTGCGGCCTGTAATCGTCACTTCGCTGGGCTAGTCGAAAGCCGGGAAGGTCGGGATGACCTCTACAGCCATCTATTTCGCGCAGTCTACGCCACCATCGCCGCGCACTGGTTCTGTCCGCCTAACGTGCCAGAACATAACTTCAAGGCTGAAATTCAAGGTCACTTTACCATCGCAGCCGATGGCGCTAAGCTACCTAACTACTCGGCTAGAGCCAACTACGATGATTACGCGATTGGCGATGGTCTAGGCAACCGCGACGGGCGGCTCGGCATCAAACTAGATCTGCTGGATGTTCAGCCGATTGCGGCCTTCAAACAGGGTACTGTCCAGGATGGCGCTCACCTGATGGCTTCTGCTGATGTGGCTTACCAAATCGAACAGCTGCGTGACCGTCTTGATCACATAGGCCAAACCGACCCCGCTGAATATGAACTGATCCCTTTTGACGATCTGATCCGGCCTCCGAACTCCCTTTCCAAACAACAACACAAGCCCATGTCTCAGCCTAAACCTAGCTCGCTCAGAATCGACGGCAATCATCGTGACCGCTGGCTGGACTTGCTTGATGATATCTGCCCCCACTGCACCAACCAACTCGAACGCATGGAGGCTCTACTCGTCTGGGCAGAAGGTCAGCTTGATTTGGCTGACCAGCAGACGGCACAGGCTGAGCAGCAGACCCAAACCCAACAGCAGGTTGTGCCAGAACTCGCCAAAACGCTGTCCTGGTTTACCAGCCGTATCGAAACGCTCGAAGTCGAAGTGACATCCCTGCAAAGCGAGCGTGACCAGCTAAAGGCCCAGGCGCAGCCCTCACCCCAAGCCCAGCAGCGAATAGAGGAGCTGACAGCCGAAAATCAGCAGATCAAAACCCAGCTTCAGCAGACCCAAGCCACCTTAGACAATATCCGCAGATCTTTAGGCGCAACCAATGGCGCGGCAGTACCCGCAGCAGCCATCATCACTCCTGCCGCCCCCATAGGCTCAGAGACATCCCCAGCGCCTGCCCAGCGCCCTGCATCTACCGCTCAAGCTGCCAGTCCTCAACGCCAGCGCGACTCATCCGCTTCCACAGCTAAAGTTCACCAGATCATTGACGCCATCATGGCTTGGAACTCTGCTCAAGACGACAGCGAATCAATGCTCAGAATCTCCATCCCTATCGTTAAAGCTATCGGCACAGCGATGGGCGCAAGCTATCAGCAGTCTATCCAGCAGGTCTTGAAAGAACGCGAGGCCGAGCTAGAAACAATGCACAGTCAGCAGATGCTAGGGGTCAGACACAACGCTTCGGTACAGGGCAGAGACAGCATTCTACAATCGATTGCACGGGATTATCTGGACCTCGAAAACTGGCAGGAAATCTCTGCCACAAGTTCTTAATTCAAGGTTGGTACAAAGTCTACGAGGGAACAGAAAAAAAGTTATGAAAATTCTGAATTTGGCGGCTTTAGAGCAACCTCATCTGAACGAACCAGAAGCCCCATCTGGCAGCTACGCTCGCCTTTTGCCTGAAGACGAGCTAGACAAAAAGGCTCTAACAGCTTTCTGCTGCATGACTAATGATGGAAATCAGTGGCTGAGCGAGCGCCATGAGGCAGGATCAATTTTGATCCTGCTAGACAGCCTCAAGTTCGACGACAATGGATTTGCCACCATACGGACGGGGATTCAACCATGCCCATCGAAATTTGACCCGATGACCTTTTTGGATCAGCCGACAGTAGAGGTCACGTTTTGGGTTGAGCTTGATTCAAGCGGCGCTCCGACCGGCTGCTGGCGGGCAACGAGCGAGGTTCTCGTCGGTGAGCAGAGCAACTGGCTGGGCTATCCAATCGTTTTCTGAGGGCTGATGTTAGAGTATTTACAGGTTACACAGGCCATCTGATATGCGAAACTCTCTGCCCTATCAGCCTATTTTGCTTCGTTTGATCCATGCTGCGTCCGCCCTGCTGGCTATCTCTGCAATCGCCTCTGGCTTCTGGGTTTACAACACATACGACCGGCGCTTGGGTAGCTTGCCCCTACCCAAGCTAGGCGATATTCAAGGCATTCACGGTACGATTGCCCTGTCGTTCCTACTTGTCTTACCATTAATCGTTCTCTATAGCTTCTATATCGGCTATCGACGCCTGCCTCAAGATTTAAGCCAATTTCATCAGATTGGTAAGCCGCTTTGGTGGATTGCCCTGCACCGGCTTGCCAATTTAACGATGCTGCTCGCGGCCACTTTTGCGGTGGTCACAGGCCGGATGATGAAAGAAGAGTGGCTGCCTGCTGGGGAGTTGGGAAAGCCCTGGTATCTGGCGCATCTGGCTGTATGGGTGGTGATGTTGATTAGCCTTGCCCTACACCTGCTGCTAGGTGCCAAAGTCGGCGGTGCGCCGCTGCTGCTCTCGATGCTGAACTGGAAGACGCAGCGTACAGATCGGCCCAACGCTTGGCTCCAGGGTCTCAAAATCAATCACTCTGCTGCCCTCAGAGCCGCTGAAATCTTTATCATTTCTGGGATTGCGATTGCATTTCTCGCGCCCCTGTTTGGATAGAAACAAAGCAAGGGCCACATCAGGGAGGCAGTCAACCTTGCCCTGCCGCTGTCACCGAAAGCTCAGACTTAGCTGAATAAACTCTGCCTCTGTCTCTCCAACTAGATTTGAGAGAGCCAACCCCAACAGCCTCACCTGCTTCTGCTCCACATCAAGGGTCGCCAGCAGCTCACGAGCAAGGCTGACAATATCATCCAATTCCCCTATCAGGCAGGAGAGTGTCCGGCTGCGGCTCACCTGCTGGTAGTCAGCATACTTCAGCTTAAGCGTCAGCGTTCGCCCTGTCGCTTGCTGACTGTCCATCCGCCGCTTCAAAGTCGCAGCAATCACCTCTAGCTCGCTCAGTATCTGGGCTGTCCCGCTCAAGTCTGGCTCGTAGCTGTTCTCGGCTCCAATCGACTTTCGTATCCGGTTGGGCTGCACAGGACGCTCATCCTCTGCTCTAGCAATCCGATAGTAGAAGCGGCCCACTTTGCCAAACTTGGCGATCAAATCAGACTCTGCCCACTGCTTTAAGTCAGCTCCTGTATGGATACCCAGGCTGTGCATCTTGGCCGCAGTCACCTGCCCGACACCATAGAACTTGGCGATTGGCAACTGTTCGATAAAAGCTTCTGCCTGATGAGGCGGAATTAGAAATAGTCCGTTTGGCTTGTCCAGGCCAGAGGCAACCTTGGCTAGAAACTTGTTGAACGAGACGCCCGCTGAAGCTGTGAGCTGCGTCTCGTCACGAATGCACTGCTTGATCTTTTGAGCCAGCATTATGGCCGAAGCAATGCCCAGCTTATTTTCTGTCACATCCAAGTAGGCTTCATCCAGTGACAGTGGCTCTACTAGGTCTGTGTAGCAGTAAAAAATCTCACGAATCTGCTCAGAGATAGCCCGATAGACCTCAAAGCGCGGCTTGACGAAAATCAGGCTGGGGCACTTGTAGTGGGCAGTCCGTGAGGGCATCGCGGAATGGATGCCATACTGACGGGCCTCATAGCTGGCGGCAGCCACAGCCCCACGTTGGGAAGGTGAGCCGCCCACGACCAGCGGCTTGCCTCGATAGCGGGGTTCATCTCGCTGCTCGACTGAGGCGAAGAAGGCATCCATGTCAACATGAATAATTTTCCTAACGGTACTCATAGCATGGGGTGGCCGGTGCAGCAGGCAAAAAGCAAATGCATCGAGGCATTGCAAAACCAACGGTTCAGTACAAATTTACTACACCAATCAATGGTTTGCTGCAAGTCAATCGTCGGATGCGGCAGACTTGCAACAGTCGCTAGCCACTCACCCGCTCCTTGAACAGCTTCCCGGCTGAGAATGCAGGTACTCGTGTTGCCGCTATCTGAAGCGCCTCACCAGTCTGCGGATTACGTCCCTCGCGGGCGGCCCGCTCTCGTCGCTCGAAGCTGCCAAAGCCAACCAGCGTCACTTTATCGCCAGATGCGACTGCTTCCATGATCACATCAATCGCAGCGCTCAGTATGGCGTCAGCGTCTTTCTTGGGCAACTCTGAGCTACTGGCAATTGCATCCACTAATTCACCTTTATTCATTGGGATTTTCCCCCTAAACGTAGTTCATCGCCAAAAATCTTAGCGCACTCTTTAAAGTAAGGGGTTTGAGATTAAATTGTTGCTCTCTATTCACAACCGATTTCACCATATTTTTGAACCGCTGGGAATACTAGAAGCAGTGATGCTCATCCCAAGCACAGCCAATGACCGCTTATATCTCGGTTACAAATTTAAACCAGGCGCTTGAGACCGATAGTTACCAAGGATCTATCGTTCCCATTGGCGGTGAACTTCCCTGCCAGTTTCAAGTGCCGACCGGGAAATTACTCGATATCATCCTAACGCTCAGCCCGCAGACTAAAACATTCACTGCTAACCGGAAGAAGCAGGTCAGACAGTCGCTCTGGCAGCGCTTTTACAACCGCACACGCCCTGGTTTCTACATGCGAGCTAGCGAGAGCCTACATATTGGTTATTTGGGCCAGCCCGAAGGGCACGGCACGCAACACCACTGGCGCATCTTCTGCGATGAACCCCTCCAGCCTCGCATTGAGGCTCTACTGAGGGGCACAGCACCAGCTGTCGTAGATCCGCAGCCTGATGTAGACCCACAGCCAACGAAGCAGGCTAGCGGCAACTACAACTTTGAGTGGGGTGGACTATACCTGCGCTCAGGGCCAGAGGTGGAAATCGCTAAGGCTCTTAATGAAACTGGCACTCTATTCTTTGCTAACAGCCGGGGGCGTTGCGGGCTAAGTCATGCTCCAATCAGCAACAGCCAGCTATCGGGCCGGATTGAGGTTGACTTCCTGCTTATCGCAGACGGGCACTGCCTAGTGCTTGAGGTTGACGGCCAGCACCATAACGACGAACAACACACGGTACGAGACTATGCCCGCGACCGAGCACTGCTGAAAGCGGGAGGGATATCAACTATTCGCTTTACAGCTCAAGACTGTCTGAAGCGGCCAAAAGAAGTTGTCTCAGAGGCCCTGGCCATTTTGGGAGCCATGAAGTCAGTGACCAATCGACCTTCCCAAGAAGCTGCCAAGGCTTTCTAGCAAAACTGATACCTGCACAGGCAAGGCTTAGCTTCGACCCCTGCGAGCGCCCGTGCTCACTGACTTGGTGCGAGCCGCAGCAGAGCGAGTTTTAGCTGCCGCTGGGGCAGACTCACTAGCTGGACGACGACCCCGCCGTTTGGGTGCTGGCGCTACCTCTGCTTCTGCCTCAATAGCCGAGACGGGTTCAGGAACCTGTTCTGACTCTGGCTCTGACTGTTCTGTCGTCGTGCGTCTGCGTCTCGTCTGTGTCCCACCAGCACTTTTAAGCTGACGATTGCTGCGAGCCAGATAGTGCTTGAGCGAGGACGGTGCGATTGTGATGTCCTGCTTCTCTAGCATTGCCGCAATATCTTCGTAGGAGTAGCCTTTGTCTAAAGCGGCTGTGATCTGATCACGCAGCACGTCTACTGCTTCTCGCAGAGACAGCTTCTCTTTCGCCTTTTCAGGTAGTTCATTCAAAGCCTCAGCAGCTTCATCAATGGCAGAGCTTGTGACAATTGTGGCGTTGGGAGACTGTCTGGATGTTGAAGGCATTGCATACTGGGCTAGATTACTTAAATGCAATCCTAGCTCAGTCCTGACATTTTTAAACACTCTTACGCAATATAGTTCCAAGATTGCTGAGTAGAGCGTAATCCACAACGTTTTTGCGATAGCACCAGATGATCAGCCAACGCTGATTCTATTTTGATGCCTGCTGGCTAATCATCGTCATCTCCAGGTGCCCAGACAGAATCTAGTCCACTCTCCAAGCCAATCATATTTAGCTAACGCGCCTTACCCACTGACTATTGTTGCTGAGAAATTTGTTGTTAGATTTTAAGAATGTATGAACCTGTATGAAGTTCAATATGACAAGGAAGCTAATCGGCTTGTAGCACTATCACTGCTTTTTCATTGTTCATACAGTCTGCCTTGCCCCAGGCTTTCACAAATTCTCCACTAGGAGTTGAGACGATACAAGCCACATCTGGAAAGATCTGAGGAATGATGACAAACGACCAGACGAATGAAAACATCCCCAGCAAGCCAGCAGTGATCAAAAGTTTCTTCAGTCTTGGTGTAATAGCAAAATTCATGTGAAGCACCTGAGTTTCTTGTTTCAGTCTTCCCAATGCTGGGTAGGCTGAGCACAGAAGTTTTGGAGAAACCCCGATGAAGCTCTTTCTAGGCGGACTATTGGCATTTACAGTGGCGATGACAATCCCTACAGCACCGACCGCTGCACAGCAAAATTGTGATTCTAGCTACCCAACTCTCTGCGTCCCACCGGGCGCACCCGATCTTGACTGTAAGGACGTGGATCAGACAAATTTTCCCGTCCGACAGCCCGATCCACACCGCTTCGATGGCGATAAAGACGGCATTGGCTGCGAAAGCAGATCTTGATCTTGGCTGCGAGAGCCAATCAATCATTAGATTCCAGCCTGCACCAGCGCTTGGCTCAGCAGTTCGCCCAACTCCAGATGCTCTGCCCATTCAGCCAGATAGCCGTAGTCCAGCGCTGTCTGCTGCACCTTCAGCACACCCAGCACATCCCGCCACTGCTTCTCAGAGCCAGAACGCTGTCCCCAAAGCAACTTGGCAAGAATGATGTCTTCGGGTGAGCTGAAGTAAACCTGCTCTCCGCTTGGCACAGCAATCAGCCGCCGCCGCTGAAACCGAATCTGCTCAAATGCTCCAGTCCCAGATACAACCAGATCAGCGCGTGAGACACTCTCGATATGGGTAACGCTGAGTGAGCGCATCCGGCCTGCTTTGACATCCTCAGCTCCTGGCACATAAAAGCCATTGCTCATCAACGCAGTGACCAATTCATCAATTTGAGCCAGCTCAATCTCTAAGACCAAATCGACATCTCGCGTCGTGCGCGGCTCGCCATAAGCAATTGCAGCCACGCCCCCAGTCACATAGTAGGCAATGCCAAGGTTGCTCAGGATATGGTGCAGCCGCACGGTGATGTCAGTCGAGTCTTGAATCCAGCTCATCTCAAAATCATTAGGAACAGTGAGAGGAAAGTCGTCAGGATAGTCTTCTTGCAGCCATGCGGTTGCTATTTTGTGAGCTAGTTGCTCAGGTGCCAGATGGCTAAACTGCTGGCTGAGGCAGTGGAACGAGAGCCGTCGCGCTGATTGCACCATACCCAAGCCCATCTTCAGCCGCTCGGCTGTGGTTTTCAGCTGCAATAGCCCGAAGAAGAATAGATCAGTCTCAACGCAGGTATCGTCAGCCTGCGCTCGATAGCCAGGTTTCTCAATCGGGAGATGGGTCGAGCAGATGTCAGTTGCCATGCGCCCATAGTACAAAAGCTCGCCTAGCCCGTCAACAGAGTGAATTTGGAACAATCTGCTGGTAATTCCGTAGCGTTCCTTTGTCTACCTGTATCTACAGCCAGTCCATCAACGCCAATCAAATAGTAGACAATTCAATACTACGAATGTAGTATGTGAACAGCAATATTCTCGATTCAACCACAATAGCCCACCATGATCCGCATCCTTCACTCAACCCGCCGCCGCAGCTACAAGTATCCCCAGCCAGATTTGACCGGGGCGATGCCGTTTGCCTGTGCGGATATGTCTGAGAGAAACAGCGGCAAATCCATCGGTGAAAGCATTTCGACAACCATTTTCGGGTGGCTCAATCTAGAGCAGTTCAGTCATAGCGGGTGGTGCAGGTCAACCCTGACACCGAGATAGGGAACAGCAGACCAACTTCCCCTAACCCCCGCTTCTGAACTTCAGAGGCGGGGTATTTTTTTGAGGCATCAAATCATGCAAGCCCAGTCACAGCAACTCCAGATACTACAGCAGCAGGTAGTGGTGTTCTCCAAAAACTACCTGCCCCTAGCGCGAGTAAACATCAAGCGGGCTATCGTGCTGCTTGTCACCGGACAGGCCGAGTCGCTGGGGTTCGACCACCATAGCCAGCCCTGGGAAGTGCGTTCTCCCAGCCTGATTCTGCAAGTCCCACAGCAGATTCGGCTGACAGGCAGCAATCCAGAACGCCACTGGAAGCTGCCGCCCGTCAGCCGCCGAGAAGTCTTTCGGCGCGACCGCCATAGCTGCCAATACTGCGGCAGCAGCAAGCACCTGACGCTAGATCACGTCATCCCGCGCTCCAAAGGCGGGACGCATAGCTGGGACAACGTAGTGACCGCCTGCGAGCGCTGCAACTCCCGCAAAAGTGACCATCTGCTGCACGAAACCAGAATGGTGCTCAGAGTCAAGCCCAAAGCGCCGATTCACCCCGCCGTTGCCTTTGCCGAGCAGTTCTGGAAAGAACAGCAGGCTCAGCCGCCGATTGAACCCTGACTTTAGCCCCAAGGAGGCCAGAGCGATGTTGAAGTTGAACTACACCGAAGTCGGGCTGCACATGGAACGCAGCTTGAGCGCCCCAGAACTACTGATTGCCCAGCATGTGGTTTTGGCAATGCGGCTAGGACAAACACTCTGGGTCGAACCCGGTCACGCCGCCTTCCTGCTGCCTGCGAATAGTCTTGAACTGGTGCAGCTAGAGCAGGATGGCTGCCCGATGGCGATGGTGCTGCCTGTGGACAACGAGTTTGTGGAAGTCCGTCTGAGCGGCAGTTGGATAGCCCAGAGCCAAGCTGCCCATGACGGGATGTTCTTGAGCGTGATGGCAGAGCAGACGGAGCGGTTGCTCTACCGGCTGTGGCAGATGAGCAAGGCCAAGCTGCCGACGCTGGCATAGCCCATAAACCTACTGGGAGCGAGCAATTGACCGACTATCGGCAACATTGCCCGCTCCCCGCTCAAAAAAAGATGTAGTACGCCCTTGACAGACTGTAGTATGTATACTACAAATGTAATATGAAACGAAACACAGAGGAGCTAAGCCGATGACTTCTCGCTCCATGCTCAGAACAGTTTTTGCTCGAACCTGGCAGGGCGCTAACGAGGTGCGTTGCCCCAGCGCTTCTCCAGTTCTTCGAGAAAACCCAGACAGTCCGAACAGCCCACGTTCAGCCAAACATCTGCAAATGCCGCGTGACATCAAGCAGACCTATTTTTTAGAGCGGCGCTTCTTCCTCTAACTGCTGCCCAGCAGCATCTCTGGACCTTGAAAACTAAATGCCACCTTGGGGGTGTAGCTTAGCCCGGTCTAAAGCGCCAGTTTGTCGAACTGGAGAGCGTCGGTTCAAATCCGTCCACCCTCGTTCTTAGGGCTATTATTTCCTAAGATTCGCTGCGGATTCATGCCGCTAGATCTCCAGGTAGTCAAGTGGGAAGGCGTCGGTCTGCAAAACCGATAATCGAGAGTTTCTCCTTCGGAGACGCTTCGCGAACGATTCTCTCCCTGGAGTCCAATTCATTGCAGCGTAGCTTAATGGTAAAGCTCCAAGCTCATAACTTGGTCATTGTGAGTTCAAATCTCACCGCTGCGACCAACCATGTACAGATGGTGTAACGGTAACATCACGATCTCCAAAATCGTTGATCGAGGTTCAAATCCTCGTCTGTGCGTTCTACAGGATCAGGCTGTAGAAATTTCAAGTCATGGTGCTGTAGGCAAATTGGTAAAGCCACAGGTCTTTCAATCCTGAGTTTGCGGGTTCAAATCCCGTCAGCACTGCCAATTGGATAGGTATGCAAATGGCTGAAGCAGACTGACTGTAAATCAGTTGTCTATGACCGCTGGGGGTTCAAATCCCTCTCTACCCACCTGACTTTTGGAGAGTAAACCGATCTGGTGGTCGGCTCTGTCTGCTAAACAGATGGGTGAATAGCTGTGGTTCAATTCCACTGCTCTCCGCCTTTAGCTTTGTGAACGTGGGTTCGACTCCGACCTCTTCCGCCTTTAGAAAATCAACTTGGGAAGTTGGTGAAGCTGGTGCTCACGCGCCGCTGAAAACGGCGAGACGACGGTTCGGTTCCGTCACTTCCCACTCGTTGCCCCATAGCTCAATGGCAGAGCGCTCGGTTGTTAACCGATGGGTTGTAGGTTCAAGTCCTACTGGGGCAGCCATTCATTGCCAGATCGACTAACGGCAGGTCGCAACGCTCTGAACGTTGAAATACAGGTTCAAATCCTGTTCTGGCATTCGGGGGGATAAAGAACCTGCCTGGAATTCTTTAGCCTCCTATTTCTCTTGCTGCTGTAGCCCAACTGGAAGAGGCGCTGGTTTCAGAAACCAGATGTTGTAGGTTCAAATCCTATCAGCAGTACCAACCATCGGGATGTAGCTCAGCTTGGTTTAGAGTTGCCGCTTTGGAAGCGGAAGGTCGTAGGTTCAAATCCTACCATCCCGACCATTTGCCCTGGCGACGGAATTGGCCAAGCACCGAAGGCGGAAGTGATCGAAGCGCTCACCCGATAAGTGAGTTACTAGCAGGTTTGAGTCCTACTCGGTGTACCAATTTTAGATTTTTAGGGGAATGCTCGGATTTCCGATCCATCGTCCTTTCATTCCGTGCGTATACATTGCTTTGGGGCGTTGGCATAGTGGCTGTGCAGCGGGCTTTTAACTCGCAGAGATAGGTTCAATCCCTATACGCCCCATTAGTTAAAAAACCAAACGAAACGGGTTGTTAGCTCAGTTGGCAGAGCAGCCGCCTCTTAAGCGGCAGTGCGTAGGTTCAATTCCTACACAGCCCACCAAACCTCTATGGCGGAATGGTAGACGCAGCTTGCGTGAACCAAGCAAATTACAGGTGTTGCCTTCGGCAACGCTGCGCGTACAACTCCCGACTCCGCGACCAATGCTGGTGTAGCTCAATTGGCAGAGCGGCTGTTTCGTAAACAGCAGGTTGCAGGTTCGATGCCTGTCACCAGCTCCAATCCTGCGAATGTGGTGTAAAGGCTAACACCGGAGTATGCCAATCTCCAGATGCGAGTTCGAGTCTCGCCATTCGCTTTTGTAGTCCTGTAGCTCAATTGAACAGAGCACCAGGTGCCGATCCTGTAGGTTGTAGGTTTGAGTCCTGCCATTCTCGCCAAATGGGTCTGTAGCTCTCAACTGGGAGAGCGCCTGTCTTGCAAACAGAAGGCTGCGGGTTCAGATATCAATCCTTATACTGCAACGTTGTCAAGCTGCTGTTCAATCTGTTCGCAAGCAGTATATACTCCGCTTTCTGCTTGGAGTGCATGGCTGACATCTGAGGCTTTTGCCGCGTACTTTGGACTCCTTAGCAGTTCGCGCAAGCCTTTAACAGCCCTGGACGCACTGTATCGATTGCGTGAAACGGTACGCGAGGTTCCGAGTCGTTCAAGTCTAGCTGCATTGTCAGGCTGATCGTGACTGTAGGGAACTACCAAAGTTGGGTGCCCTGAGCGCAATGCTTGAGCTGTAGTGCCAATTCCACCTTGATGCACAATCACACAGGCGCGTGGAAAGATCGCCGAGTAAGGCGCATAATCAAAGGTAACTATCCCTGCGGGCAGCTCAGCAGGCGGTACATTCTTGCCAATCAACAGCACAGCGCGACGGTTCAACTCTACGGCAGCCTCAATGCTCTCAAGGTAAAAGCGGCCTGGAGTGCAGACGGCTGCTGAACCTAGCGTAAACAGAATTGGAGCTGGCCCTGCATCTAGAAACTCCTGAAGCGCTGGCTGGATATGGGTCGAGCCGTCATAAAAACAGAATCCGGTAATCACGGTTTTAGCAGGCCAGTCCGTCTGGGGTGCGGCAAACTTTGAGGAGAACAAAGCCAGGTTCAGATAAGGTGAGAACTTACCGTCAGCCACCGGGTTATCGATGGGTGCAAGTCCCAGTTTTTGTCGTAGCTGCTGCATTGGCTCACCCCACGGGCGCAAGGTCAGTTTGATAGCGTGAATCAGCGGTTGGTTGAGGCTTGGGCCAAAGGCTCTGAGCTTAATCAGCAGCGGCAAGGGCGGCAATACAGGCGGATCATAGGCCGACAGGAACGAAGTAGGTGCCAACGTACAGAGCGCCCACGGAATATTTAACATCTCTGCAACTGGCTGGGCGGCATAGACAATATCCCCGGCCAGGATAAAATCTGCGCCCTGAGCCGCTGCCAGCAGGTCGGCATAAGTCTCCTCCAGGTTTCCGAAAATGTAGTCCCGCACAACTCGCTCAGTTCCCCGTTTGAGATCCATCATCAAGGCCATCATTGCTGGATCGTCAGGCGAAGCATAGTCGGGCCGCAGTGCATGAAACTCGAAACCCAGCAGCTCAACGGCGTTTTTATGTTGTTTAGTAGTTACAAAAACAATATCATGCCCGCGCTCGCGCAATTCTAGGGCAATTGCCACGAGCGGGTGGAAATCGCCTAGCGATCCGATTGTAGTTAAAACAATTCGACTCATGATCACGAAAAGAAGGCGGTAAGTTTGGAAGCCTCGCTCTTTAGAGCATGGAGGAAAAACGACTCGTGGGACTTTAGTCCCCGTGAAGTTTCCGGATTAGGCTGGATTTCTGTTGTAGAATAATATATAGTCATATGTGAATAATTCATAACGTGGAACAGACTCTGACACTGGCTTGCAAACTTCAACCGACGCCTGAACAGTCCTCTCAAATCGAGGCATTGCTTAAGGCGTTTGCGGATGGATGCAACTTTGCCAATGAGCAGGTCAATCTCAAAACAACCAGCAAAACCACAATTCAAAGTCAGGTCTACCAGCAGTTGCGGGAAAAGTTTGGCCTCAGTGCGAATCAGGCTGTTAGAGTCTGCGCTCGCGTGGGTGCTAGCCGCAAGGCGGCAAAGTCTAAGGGGGAAGTCGTGAAGGAATTTCGCCCTACCTCTGCGGATTATGACGCCCGTATCTTTGCCTTTAGGGAGAAGGATTGGACGGTTAGCCTGACCTTGCTGAATGGGCGTGAGCATATCAAGCTCGATGCTGGCAACTACCAGCGCGGCAAGTTGAAAGGCCGTAAACCTACGTCTGCCCAGCTTTGCAAGCATCGTGATGGCGGTTACTACATCCACATTGCGTTGACTGACGAAGTTCCAGATCCAATCAAGTCCGATAAGGTTATTGGTGTTGACTTGGGGCGCAGAGACATCGCTGTTACATCCGAGGGGGATTCGTGGAGCGGAAAGGATATTCAACAGGTTAGAGATAGATACGCCAGAGTGAGAGCGTCGCTGCAACAAAAAGCCTCGAAGGGCACAAGGTCTACTCGCCGCAGGGCTAGACAGATCTTGAAACGGCTGTCGGGCAGAGAGCAACGCTATCAAACTTGGTTGAACCACAACATCAGTAAAGTGATCGTTTTGTCGGCACTTCGGGGCAATGCCATCATTGCGGTTGAAGACTTGACAGGCATCAGAGAACGCACCAATGAGATGCCACGCAGCAAGACGGAGCGGCGTAGGAGCAATAGCTGGGCCTTCTATCAGCTCAGACTTTTCCTTTCCTACAAGGGCATCAAATGGGGCGTTGAGTTGATTGCGGTCAATCCGGCTTATACCAGCCAGACTTGCAGTGAGTGCCTGCATATTCATCCCGTGCGGGGCAAGTCCTATCGCTCTGGAAAGTCGTTCAAGTGCGGTCATTGCGGCAATCATTGTGATGCTGATGCTAATGGTTCAAAAATGATTTCAATCGTTGGAGGGGCGGTAAGTCTCCTCGGAGGCTCGGTGTTGTCTTGCAATCTGGAAGACCACATCAGGGCTACTAAAAAACAACTGACTTTAGGGGTGGGCGAAAGCCCCCGCACTTTAGTCGGGGGTTAGCTTACTTCCACTGAGTTACCTTTGGCTGTTGCAGTTGAGCTGTTCGGCTCCAGTTGCGGCGACATTCGCATTAGCGATGATTGAAACGAGCCGGAGCGTTCCATCAGGGTTGCGCTGCCAGCCCTGAGCTTCTACAGGCGGAGGTTTAGGGGTATTTAGATCTGGCAAACTCACAGATTCAGACGCAGCAGGTGAGGCGGTTGGATCTACCCAGCCGCTAGAGCCATCAAAGCTATCGAATGGCGATGAGGGAAAGCCTCCAGTCCCACTGATGATGAATTGGCTTTCAGTGTCAGATGCCTGAGCTTGACAGACTGATGAAACTTGGGGCAGCGCTGAAGCCTCTTCTACATTCAGCTCACTTTGCCTCGCGCCAACTTCAAACGCATTGATTACAATTGACCCATCAAATTCTCTGGAACGCTCAGATGTCGCCGTAATTGCGCTACCCGGCGAGACAAAAAGCCCATCCGCGTCAATGGAAATGTTTCCACCTCGACCCTCTTGAGCATTGGCACGAATTTGTGACGAGTTGAGCAGAGCGACCGTATCGCTCTCGATTTCGATGTTCCCACCGGCTGAGCGCCTGCGAGCATTGGCATCGACGACAGAGCGATCACGAAGCACAAGCGAGTCCACATTTAATCGAATATTTCCGCCTTGTCCACCATTTGTCGCGGCGCTGATTGCGCTACTACGGTCAACAACTACAGCCCCAGCATTTATCACCAGACTGCCGCCACCAGCGCGTCTACCAGAGTTGGTCACAGAAATCAAACCCCGATCCTGAAGTCGGATAGTATCAGCGTTGACTGACAAACTCCCGGCGTTCCCAGAGGGCGAGCCTGACAATTGCAGCAGCCGTTCGAGATCTGGTGAGGTGATAGCCGAGGCGAACAGTCCAGAAAATCTAGAAGTCGCATCGCCGTTAGAAATGAAGATGTCCCTGGCGTTGATCTGAAAGTTTCCAGCGCGGCCAACACCCAACGAGATTGTGCCAACGCTCCCCCCGCGAGTAATTGAAACAGCGCTATCTGCATCAATCCGTATGTTTCCTGCATTTCCCACCCCGGAAGAGGTCGTTGAAATAGAGCTGAGCACATTGAAAGGCGTTGTAATACCATCCACCTCAATATTGTCAGACCGGATTGTAATTTCACCACTCCGCCCTGCTCCAATAGCAGGCGAAACCGTTGCAGCCAAAATGCCACCCCCGTTCGTCAAGCTTAGATTTCTGGTGCTTAAGTTAATATCTCCACCCTGTCCACTAGCTGCCGTAAAGGATTGAATCGCACTTAAGCCGGTCTGTCCGTCTAAAGATGAAAAATTACTCAATGACAAATCGCCTCGGCTGCGAACTGTGATATCGCCGCTACGACCAGAGCCAAATGTGAAGGTGCGAATAATACCGCCGCTATCGAGCGTCAGATCGCCTACGTCAACCCGGATGTCAGAGCCGTCTGCCAGGAATGTATTACTCAGAAAACCAGACCGGCTCTGAGAGAATCTAAAAGTCTGGCCGCTAGGGGCTGCCCGACTGCCGGTGATCCGCAGGCTGTTGGCACGGATCGTCATCGTTTGACCCGCAGTGAGTCCCACGTTTTGGTTGATCCCATAAGAGCTGCCAGAGAGCGATATTCTGTCCCCGCTCAATCCTAGCCTGCCGCCGCCCAGTCCACTCACATCCAGTAGAGCAAGCCGCCGCATCTGGATGTCGCCCAGCGCGGTTGGAGCATAGCTAAAACGCCAGCCGTCCGCGCCTTGGACTACCTGGGCCTGACCATCGCTAAGTGCAGCCAGTTCAATAGAGCCAGAGGGAGCACTCAAAACCGCTCCATCTAGCATCACCTCTGCGCCAAGTAAGGCCAGCGTTTGACCGGGTGACACCCTCAGTCCTGTTGAACTTTGCCCAGCCCCAGACAGCGGATTGAGCAGCCTTAGAGGGGACGGCCCTACAAAATCGATCTGATGACCAGTTCCCCGCACAACCAGCTGACCAGCTCGGTCAAAGTTCAGACCTGTTGGCAAATCTATTGTTAGCAATGGTGGCACAGAGACAGGGCGGTGGCTGGCAAAGCGGTATGCCCCAAAATCTAAACTGGTGGCAGTCGTCGCCAGAAACGAACCGCGTAGATCCAGCGTAGCCCTGCGGCCAAAACGAATGCCGTTGGGGTTGAGTAGAACCAAGTTGGCTCCACCTAACACGCCCAGACTGCCGGAAATGCGACTGGACTCGCGCCCGGTCACGCGGGTCAAAATATTGCTCACCCCATCAGGAGATTGAAAATATAGCCCTTGCCCATCCGCGACAGATAGCCGTCTGAAGCTATGAAACAAGGCTCGACCCCGCCTCGCTCCACCAGAAACAACCTCGCTGGGCAAGCCGTTAACATTACCACGCTCTACCCGCGACCGCTCTCGACCGAGGGACCGATCCGGCACAGCGTCAGCGAATGCAATAGACTGATTGAATACCAAAAATGCTAGAGATAAACTGATCTTCTGTAAAAGTTTCATTACTTTAGCTAGCAACTAAAAGAACGATTAATAGAACCAAAACGAGAATTCCAGCAGCAATCGCTAGACGAGTTATCGAAAGCTTCTGGACTGCTTGCATAATAATTCGCCTTGGCCCATCACGCAGGCTCAGAATGATTTTGGCATCAGGAAATGCGGCGGCAAGCTGCTCGAAGTAGAGCGCACAGGGCATATCTGTGGTCGCAATATAGCCGCCTAGAAATTCCTGCCAGTTAACCTGCTCTGGCTGGATACGCTCAAATGCCAAATCAGCCCAAACCTGAAGATGCTTGGGACGGTTGAGCACCTCGCTCATGTGATAGGCACGAGCATGATTACCATAGAGAATTTCCAATGCTCGCTTGATTGATTCTGTACCCGTGCGTGGCATTCCTGCCACAATCACTTTGGGATGCTCTGATGGCTGC
>NZ_JAYGHM010000104.1:0-17788 GCF_034931125.1 Rivularia sp. UHCC 0363
TAACTCCTAACTCCTAACTCCTAACTCCTAACTCCTAACTCGTAACTCCTAACTCCTAACTCCTAACTCCTAACTCCTAACTCCTAACTCCTAAGTGGGTATGCAAAATTATTTGTGTCATTGCGAACGAAGTGAAGCAATCCCAACCCCTTGCGATTGCTTCGTTTCGCTTCGCTGCACTCGCAATGACAATATACAATTAATTTTGTACGAGTACTTAACTCCTAACTCCTAACTCCTAACTCCTAACTCCTAACTCCTAACTCCTAACTCTTTCCCAAACACAAATCATCATCCCCTTGCCCATAATCTTGCAACGCATCACATCCTTTATTCAATAAACTTTTAAAAGTAAGATTATCTAAATCTCTTAATATTATAGTCCCGCTATTGGTACCGCTTAATAAAGTTTTACTATTGGGACTGAAGCTAATACTGGTAAACTCTTCTTTATCTGCTTTTAAAGTAATTAATAATCTACCATCGCGCCGCCAAAGTTTTACTTTATCTGCACTAGTAGCTGCTAAAATTTTACCATCTGGGCTGAAACTTACACCCGTGAATTCTTCACCTTCTGCTATTAAAGTTTGCTGTAATTCACCATTTTGATTCCACAATTTAACTGTACCATCAAGGCTGACTGAAGCGAGTGTATTACCTTTAGTAGACCAATCAACGCCAAATACAGGGCGTTTGTGTGCCGATAAGGTGTGTAGTAATTGACCAGATGTATCCCAAATTTTAACTGTATTATCGTCGCTAGCAGAAGCAATAAATTTACCGTCATAACTAAATCTGACCCAGTTTACGGCTTGCTTGTGTCCCGATAAAGTAGTTACTAATTCGCCATTTATACGCCATAATTTAACAGTTTTATCTTTACTAGCAGAAGCAAAAATATTACCTTTGCTAGACCAAGCAACGCTCAACACAACATCGTTATGAGCGGCAATAGTATTAATTAATTTACCGTCATTTTGCCATAGTTTAATAGTTTTATCTTTACCCGCACTCGCCAAAATTTTACCGTCTGGGCTAAAGCTGACATCCCAGATTTCCCCTTGATATGGCTGTAAAGTTTTGATTTGCATACCGTTTGGAGTCCATAATTTAATCGTTTTATCAACGCTTGCTGAAGCAATTAAATTACCGTTGGGAGAAAAATTAACGCTAGTAACGGCTTTATTATGAGCTTTCAAGCTTCCTAATAATAAATCTTGCCAAGACCAAAGTTTCACCGTTTTATCTCGACTTGCGGAAGCTAAGGTTTTACCGTCGGGGCTGAAAGCAACATCATTTACCCAATCCTTGTGTCCTTTGAGGGTTCCTAAAAGTATGCCATCTTTCCAACGCCAAAGTTTGACGGTTTTGTCGGTGCTGACGGTAGCAATAATTTGATTGTCGGGACTAAAACTAACAGCAGTAACTGCTTGTGAATGTGCGGGAATAACTTTTAATAACTTTCCTTGACGACTCCACAATTTAACTGTGTTGTCCAAACTTGACGAAGCGATAATTTGACCGTCCTTTGACCAAGAAATACTAGTAATTGCATCACGATGTCCTCTAATTGTAAAAATATTTTTACCGTTGCTCCAGAGTTTAATCGTTTTATCGCTACTTGCAGAAGCGAGGATTTCACCATCGGGGGAAAAAGCAACTTGCAAAACCGCATCATCATGACCAAATAATGTTTTGAGTAGCTGACCTTGACGATTCCACAGCTTAATAGTTTGATCGGTACTTCCGGAAGCAATTGTTCCATCATTGGGACTAAAAGCAACGCTATTAACTACATTTTTGTGTCCTAATAAAGTTGAATTTCTTAACCCATCTACGCTCCAAAGTTTCACGGTTTTGTCTTGGGAAGCAGAAGCAATGGTAGTACCATCCGGGCTAAAAGTGACACTATTAACTACATCGTTATGTCCGGATAATGTACGGAATAATTTGCCATCCGGATACCATAATTTAACAGTTTTATCAGCACTAGCATCAGCGATTAAAGAGTTTAGCGGACTAAAAGCCACGCTATTAACCCCACTAGAATGTCCTTTTAAAGTTTCTCTTTCTCTCAGAAGGGGAACTACTTGATATAAAGCCGTTTTTACCTGAGCTTTTGTATAGTCATCGGGTAAAATAGCAGCTTGAAACTTCTTAGCAGCTTTCAAACCTTTTTTTAAAGCATCAAAACTTTTACCGGAAGCAGCAAGTTCTTCTGCGGATGCACTAACGGCTATAATTTCGCTGATTAAGGCTTGTCTCCACAAATAAACTGACATTATTGTTGAAACTGTTAAAGCCAAAATAGCCGTAATAGAACCTGCAAGGGCTATTTTTAAAGACCGATTAACTTTAACTTCACTAAGTTTTTGCTGTTGTTGACTTTCTGCTAATTGAGCTTGTAACTTTTGCTGTTTTAACTCTGCTAATAGTCCTTCAATTTCCATCCGACTCAATTCTTCACGCTTGCGAAGCTCTTTTAATTCTGTAAATAAATCTGAGCTTTGGTGTGGTTGAGTATCAACTGTTTTCGACTGCTTTTTCTTTCTGAGTTCGCTATGAAGTTGAGTAATTTCGGCTTCTCTTTCCTGTACTTGATTTCTTAACTGTCTTAATTGAGTTTGGATTAATTCTCCTTGTTGTAAAGAGCGGACTAAATACACTAAATAATCGTGAATTAATTGATAGCGTTCGGTAACATCCGCAAACAATACTACTAACCCAGAACGCACCAAAATTTCTAAGACTAATTCTATTTTTTTAGATGAATCTAATTCGGATAGTTCAGTTGCTAATTCTGCTTTGGTTTTGAAAGGTCGTTTATGATTTTCATCGGTTAATAAGTATAAAACTAATAAAGCTGTTTGTTCGTTTTCCGCACCGCAATCTTTAATAATTTCCTTGATATATCGCTCGATTAGTTTATTCGGTCGATAAGGTTCGTATTTTGCGAAAGTAGTGATTCTTTCGTCTTGGAGTTGCGCTCCGACTACCTGTAACTCAATCGGACGTACTTCTCCCAGTTCTGAGGATAAATCTTCGACCAAAGCATCAATTAAAGCCGGTTCGATATTGTATTCCGAGCGTTCTGTTAACTGCTGAATCAGTTTTTTCGCATCTGACGACGAAAGATTATTAACTTGATAGCGGATATCTTTATCTAAAATATTATTGTTAATCGAATCCTGTTTTGCCAAACGTTTTAAATCGAGTAAATGATGTAAATAATCTTCTCTTAATGAAAATATAATTTTTACAAAAGCGATATTCAAACAATCACAAATAAAATTATCAAATTCTTTTTGCTGTCTATCGGTACAAACAAAGAAAAATTCTTCTAACTGATCGAAAATCAATACAGTTATGAGATGATTATTCGCATTTTCTTGTAACTGTTGTAGAATATCTACGATTTTAATCGGTGTAGTCGGATCGGCTGGAGCTTCTAATTTGGTATAAACATAGCGAGTCGGTAATTTATCCGCAAACATTGCTTCACTAAAAGACTTACCCAACTCCCGTACCCAATCGGTATAAACTTGTATTACTACAGGTACTGCAATTTGATCGCCGATCGGTCTATTTTGTAAAGCTGGTACTAACCCAGCATTGACAATAGAACTTTTACCTACTCCCGATTCACCATGAATCAAAGTTAACTTTTGATCGGAACGACTAATCTTCCCAATTAACAGATTAATATCCCGTTCCCTACCCGAAGCAGTAATTTCTAAAGCAACATCTATATTTTTCGTAGGTGAAACTAACACCGGATTTTTCGCTTGGATTTGGGGTTGTAAGCGACCCGCACCAATAAAAGCACGTAAACCATACTGTTGTTCTACCGAACGTCGTTTACCCCGAATAAAAAAAGCTTCTAAATATTTACCCGATTCATAATATAGCGATCGCAATCTTCGCAACAGTCGAATATAGCGATGAGCATCATAACGATAGTCGCTTTCCAGTGCGATCGCCAATTTCTGAGTGGCATTTTCCAAATGTTGTTGAGCAGCTTTTTCCTCACTCAAATACCGCAGCGCTTTCACTAATACCAGTTGATAAATTTGCTCCAACAGCAACGGAAATAAACTTTCATGTGTATAGTTAGTTTTTGCTGACGCTAAATAAAACAGTGATGCTTGAGCATATTTACTAGCTTGCTTCCACTCCGACTTTTGCAGCGCTACATCCGCTAAATAACCGCAATCACAAGCAAGTTGAGTATAATTACCATATTGTTGATGCAATTCTAAAGACTTTTGAGCAATTAACTCCAGATGATTCCAATCTTGAAGTTGCTGCAAAACTTCACTTAGCTGTCCGATAAACTGCGACACCAAAATCGGACGTTCTGCAAGTTCAAAGACTTCTAAACATTGCTCAAAGTAACTCACAGCAGATTTCCAATTAAAATATTGTTCACCATGATTTCGTTCAGCTAATTGATAAAAACATAAACCCAAGTAGAAGAGAATTACTCCTTGATGAAGGAGGTGAGGGGATGGAGGGATGGGGGGATGGGGGGATGGGGAGATGGTGAATCCACTCTCGTGGGTCGTCTCCCTCCGTTGAGAGAAGTGGTGTTCGCGAAGCGTCTCCGAAGGAGAAGGAGAAACCGAAGAAGTAAAAAATACTCCTTCTACTTCATCTGTTTTTTGATCGTTGATAATTGATTGATAACTTTTACGAAAGTGACCGATCGCGTTTTCTATGCAGTCTTTAACGTATTCGTCTAAACCAAACACAAATTGTAAACTAGCTTCTAATTCTGGGGTTAAATTGATTCCACGAGTTTGTAAATCTTTGATAGCGTGATGCAATTCATTGCTATGCTGCCAAACTTGTTCTAATGTACATTCACGATCTTCAGATGATTTTCTATTTACTTTTTGCGGAAATTCCTGGTTAATTTGAGATGCTTTTTCTCTTGTTGCGGCAATATTTAAAACTGTAGTAAATAATGAGTCGGTTTCCTGTTGCAAAAATTGCATTAACTGGGCTGTTGTCATTTCAAATTTAATCGGTGTTGCAGCCCAATTTGCAAAATCTGGTGCTAATCGTCGCAATTTTCGCAATACTTCTTCGTTGACCCACAGCACCATTGGGAAAGGATGTTTTTTGCGAAATTCATCCCGTACATGGTTGATACTGCTTAATAAATCATCAAGTCCATTGACAGATTCTAAACCCAAAATCATTAAAGCTATCTGAGGATTTTGGTTTTTTTTTGAGTCAGCTTCGACTATTTTTGTGTGAATTGTGGTGTATAAACTTCTTGCATGAACAGGTAATTTTACTTTGTGCAGTAAGTAATTATTGCCTAAATTTTCTTGGAGTTGCGTTAATATTTGCTTTTGTAAAACCTGATAATTACAACAAACTAATACTAGAGAAAATTCACCGCGAGAAAGAGTAATAGCTCGCGTTAAACTTCTCAAAGCGTTCTCTTTAGCAGCGACTAAATCTGATTGTTTTGTTGTTCCAACCATGATTTAAAATTTTGGGTTTCTACTAAAACTGGGTTGACAGCAAACCACACTCCTTGATGGTCGCGATACTCAAATACAAACAAGCTGCGTAACAAAGTATGATATTCAATATCGCCTCTAACTCGCTGTTGCTGTACTACTTGAAAGATTAATTCCCATTCCGGAGAATCAATTGCGTTAGCTCGATAATCGCGATGTCTTTGAATTACCAACTCCACACATTCTTTATTAAAAGGTGGGTCTTGTTCCCTGATACAATCAAACAGCAATCCTAGCAAGTCTCGTACATGACCACCACTAATTAAACACAATCTATCCAAAGTTTCGGGACTGTCAAATAGTTCTGTGACAAAATGTAACCTTTCTTGTTGATTTATAGTAGGAAAAGCCCTTGCTAATACCATTTGTCGCAAACTATCCAATCCAGGAATAAAAATTTCACCATTACGTGTACGCACGGGTATCATTGGTAAAACTTTTGGTGCGACACCACCACCCAAACGATGCTGTAATTGAGCGCTATCGTTGGAAAAAGTTAAACCCAAAGGTATCGTATAAACCATATGACAATTAAGTTTGCGTAATTGTTCACCGCGATCAATAAACAAATATTCCGGTAGAGAACGTCCCGACGGTAAAGGTCTAATTGCTACCCGGTCGAGATTATCAACAATTACCACCAATCCTCTTTTACCTCTAGCTTTGAGTTGCTTATTAGCACGTTCTAATAACTCATGATTGATAGAGTGCAAAATATTTAAAGTTCGCGGTTCCAAATAATCCCTTAACCGTCGTCGTAGCTGGGGACTTTCCTTAGTTTTAGTCGTAATTTTCGCAATTCCTACCGATAATTCACCTTCTATCTCCAAATCAATTGGTGTTTGCAAGAAATCGACAATTTCGCCAAATAACTTTGCAAAATAAGAAGGTTTCAAGCTAATATTTATCTCCTCTAGACTTTGAGAAACTTGTCCTGCGATCGCCAGAAAAATATCAGTAATATCTAAGTCTACCATTTCCAAAACATGGGTGGATTCAAAATAGACGACGTGAAATTTATTTAGTTCTAATTCCGCTTTTAATCGTAGTAATTCCGTAGATTTACCGCAGCCAATATGTCCGGTAAATAATTGAGTTGTAGGTGTATCTGGTGATATTGTAGTAATAGTTCTTCGTAGCGCTTCAATAATTTTTCCACCCCTTACCGCAGCGAAATCAATATAATATCGTCGAGCATCAGCATCACCCATTACTAGAGGTTGGCTGGGATTACACGCTTGATAAAATCTTTCTAAGTTTAGGAGCATAAAAAACGACGACTCGCTTTATTTAAAAGACGAGATTTACATAACTGGGATAATTTTCTATCGAGTGATTTTCACTTCTTATACAAATTAGAAATCGATGATTCCGGATTTATAAATATTCTTTATTTGCTAATGTTTTGATAAAATAGTTACAGAAATATTCATTTTTTTTAATATCTAAATAATAAGTTACCAGCGGTTATAAACGCTACTACACCGTTCATTGTCCACCTGCGTAGACTAATGATTCATACCCATGCAGCCCGGTTTCGTTTGTGTAGACTCGACTTATAGTCGCCAGACGATATTGGAAAAGATTACCCTACAACCATTTTTAGATAGTAGCTATAAATATTGATGAATATCGCTATTTTTCATACTAATCAGCTTTATTCAAATGGTAGCTATAATCTATACTTTAGATGTTACGATATCACAGATCTAAAAACCGATCCGTAATTAAACATTATAGTTAATCGTAAATACCACTAATATATTGTAGAAAATTAGCTCCAAAATAGTTTATTAGATACTAAAAAGCCAAAATAATTAACTACAACATTAGCTAAATTTAGCTCATAAAAATGAACTTTGACTATAATAAAACCCAGAATTACATCAAAAATGGCATCTGCCATTACATTCTAATTAATGATTTAGAATGATAATCTCTACCCTTCTTTTCCTGATTTCCCGGTGCAATTAAATGAGGCTTCTTAAATACTGCAACAAACAACTAAAATTAAGTAAAAATATCTAAGCAAAATTTAGTTGATATAAGTAAAAATAGCTAAATAAAGAAATGATTGTGAAAATAATTACACAAATTATTAGATAAAACACATTAACTGAGAATTAAAAATAATAATGCATTAATTCTTACAGTTTCCCGAACGAAGACAATCTTTGATTTGGTCATCTCTAGCCGATATTTGAAATGTTGATAAATATGGTCGAATAATCACACCAGTCACAACATCAGTAATTTTAGATCCGTTATCGAAAAGTTGTAAACTATTACTATTAGTAAAGCTACCGAAAGTATTCCATCCGATCGCAGGTAATGCCAACAGGGCGCAACAAACTGTACTATTCATCCTTAACCTCAAGTAGTATTGTAGGTTACACCATAGTAGATTCCCTCTTTAACAAGCAGACTTGAAAGGCAGAGTAAAGTAAATGTAAATCAACTTACATCTTGATAACTTATCCAGAGCAAATTCTGGAAAACCGGACGAAAATTTATCAAGAGAGGAAAATTTAGTTAGGAGTTAGGAATTAGGAGTTAAGAGTTATGGAAATATTTATACCGTCCGCATTTTACCCCCTAATTATCTTCCAATCCCCCATGCCCAACTTTAAACTGTTAATTAACTGTTCACCGTTCGCTAATTCAATATGACTCGTTCTCAAGAAGCAGAAACCGCTACGAAAACAGATATCGACGTTGATGCGACTTCACAAGATGTTCTTGACGAACTACCTGGTGAAGTAGAAATGTCGTTGTTTGACCATTTAGAAGAATTGCGACGGCGGATTTTTTATTCGCTAATAGTTGTGGTGCTAAGCGCGATCGCCTGTTTTGTTTTTGTCAAACAAATTGTCCAACTACTGGAAATACCGGCTCAAGGAGTTAAATTCCTGCAACTCGCTCCCGGTGAATATTTTTTCGTATCTATTAAAGTTGCTGGTTATACTGGTTTAGTTTTAGCTAGTCCCTTTGTTTTATATCAAATAGTTCAATTTGTTTTACCGGGATTAACTAGAAGGGAGCGTCGTTTACTTATACCCGTATTTATGGGTTCTACAGTCCTATTTTTATCAGGATTAGTATTTGCTTATTTGGCGCTAATTCCCGCAGCTTTGAATTTTTTCATCACCTATGGTGCGGATGTTGTAGAACAAAGCTGGTCAATTGATAAATATTTTGAATTTGTTTTGTTACTGCTATTTAGTACGGGTTTAGCATTTCAAATTCCCGTTGTTCAACTGTTACTTGGTGCCTTGAATATTGTCTCTTCTAAAATGATGCTTTCTGGGTGGCGTTTGGTCATAATGGGAGCGGTAGTTTTGGGAGCCGTGCTTACACCTTCAACAGACCCGTTGACTCAAAGTCTTTTAGCAGGAGCAGTTCTAGGATTATACTTTGGTGGAATCGGTCTAGTTAAGTTAATCGGTAAATAATGCAAATTAGCTAAGTATATTTTGAGAAAGTAGAAATTAGTGTTGGGAAAATCATTAAAGTAAACGGCGAATGAATTCGCATCTACACAAGCAAAGTCCACCTCCGTGGACTAATAATTCACAACCCACGAAGTGGGTTTAAACCGCCAGATAATCTAATAATTCCCCAACCCGCGCAGGCGGGTTTCGCTTGTGTAGATGCGGTTTCAACCGCCGGTTATAAGAATAATTCCCCAACCCGCGCAGGCGGGTTTTGCCTATGTAGCAGCGGTTTCAACCGCCAGGTAATACCGAATAATTCCTAACCCGCGCAGGCGGGTTTCGCTTGTGTAGACGCGGTTTCAACCGCCGGGTAATACGAATAATAATTAATAAAAATATCTCTTAACATCAGAAAAATTTCCCCAAAAAACTATCTCTCATTTAACGAGAAATAATCAGGAAATATGCTGTACTATTACCTCGAATTAAAAGCTATAATATCCATTCAGAAGTGCGATCGCCTAAATCCAAAGGCACACTCACAGCTTTACCCAGTCGCGGACGTTCTCGCGTTTCCTGAATAAACTCTTGTACCTGTTTGGTTCCACCCATCCCATCAAGATAAGTTGCAATAGTATCCAAATGTTCTAGGTATTCATTCTCATTCAAAGGAAACGAAGCCTGCTCTAAATATTTCCACATTACCTGTAGAAATAGTTTACCTTGCGTTCGACGTAACTGGACATCATAAGAACGTCCCCACTTATCGAGTAATATTTGACGTAAATCTTGTCCTGTCATAGCTTTACTTTTCGGAGATTTTACATTTAGTAATGATGTGAAGTTCCGTAACTCCAGTATGATAGGAACATAAAGAAATGTAATGCTAAGAAAAAGAATGTTAGAAAATCTTGAAAAAAGATAATCTAGCATTGCGATAGGGCATGGGCATACCAGACAAGAGTTTCTCAACTAACAGAACTCAAGTCAAAAAATTAACAAAAACAACCTTGAAGACGTAGATTATGGCTCAATTTTCTGAATCAACTGACGTACCCGATATGGGTCGTCGCCAATTCATGAATCTTCTAACTTTCGGAACTGTTACCGGGGTCGCTCTGGGAGTATTGTATCCCGTTATCAAGTATTTTATTCCGCCTTCGAGTGGTGGTGCTGGTGGTGGTACCACAGCTAAGAACGAACTAGGCGACACTGTTGCAGTTTCTGAGTTTTTAGACAAGCATAATGTTGGCGATCGCGTTTTGGTACAGGGACTAAAGGGCGACCCTACATACATTGTGGTCGATGGCAGTGAATCAATTCAAGATTATGGCATCAATGCTATTTGTACTCACTTAGGTTGCGTTGTACCTTGGAACATTGCGGAAAATAAATTTAAGTGTCCCTGTCACGGTTCCCAGTATGATGCTACTGGTAAGGTAGTCCGAGGCCCCGCACCGTTATCTTTAGCATTAAGTCATGTAGCAGTACAGGACGACAATATGGTGCTTACTCCTTGGACTGAAACTGACTTCCGTACCGACGAAGAACCTTGGTGGGCTTAAACAATTATCAATTATCAGTTGTTGATTTATCCTTGATACGCAACACAACCGATAATCAATTTTGAACGCTAGTAGCCCATCGTTCTGATCAAAGCTAAAACTGCTGACTAATTACCCATGAATTCCTAATAGAGATGAGAAATACTTGTACCACAAGGTTAAATCGCGCATTTAAGGCGATTTCCAGAACATTGCTGGTGGCGATCGCCACGGTGACATTTTTCTTCACCAGTGATTTAGCACTTCCCCAAGCAGCAGCAGCTTACCCTTTTTGGGCGCAAGCAGCCTATCCGGAAACCCCTAGAGAACCTACAGGGCGGATTGTCTGTGCCAATTGTCACTTAGCTGAAAAAATTACAGATGTAGAAGTACCTCAGTCAGTTCTACCGGATACCGTATTTAAAGCGGTAGTCAAAATTCCTTACGATACCAACCTCAAACAAGTGGGTGCGGACGGTTCCAAGGTAGGTTTAAATGTTGGTGCCGTATTAATGTTACCCGAAGGCTTTAAACTTGCTCCACCCGAACGCATTCCCGAAGAGTTAAAAGAAGAAGTCGGAGATGTTTACTTCCAACCTTACGGTGAAGACAAAGATAACATCTATATAGTTGGTCCCTTACCCGGGGAACAATATCAAGAAATTGTTTTTCCAATTCTTTCTCCCAACCCCGCAACTGACAAGAATATCCAGTTCGGTAAATACGCAGTTCACGTTGGTGGAAACCGAGGACGCGGACAAGTTTACCCCACCGGCGAAAATAGCAATAATAACGTTTTTGTAACCAAATCCGCTGGTACAATTACCAAAATTGCTAAAGAAGAAGATGATTTTGGTGGCGTAAAATATGCTGTAGATGTTCAAGCCGCAAACGGAGAAACCGTTACTACTACAATTCCCGCAGGTCCACAATTAATTGTTTCCGAAGGACAAGCAGTAGAAGCGGGTGAAGCTTTAACCAACAATCCAAATGTAGGTGGTTTTGGTCAACACGATACAGAGATAGTACTGCAAAGCGCAGGCAGAGTTAGATGGTTAATGGCATTTGTAGCTCTGACAATGATGGCTCAAATTATGCTTGTCCTCAAGAAGAAGCAGGTTGAGAAAGTTCAAGCCGCTGAAATGAACTTTTAATGTTAACCATCAATTTGAATTATTAATTTTAAGAAAGTTTTGAGACAGGTAAAGCACCTGTCTTTTTTTATTCTCTTCTCCCCATTCTTTACTCGCAATTTATTAAATATTGATTAAGGAGACATTATATTCAGATTTATCAAAATTATTTTAAATTATAATTTTTTTTAAAAAAGAAAAAATAGCATAATGTCTGATACCATATATTGTTTGATATTGTAATTATTTAATTTCAAATCATCTTAAATTTTCAAATTTTTGTAAAATTCATAAATAAAACAAAAATCAGTCTAAAGTCTGATATAATCCATACTTTAGATAGTTGTGGTACTTTCGTTAAGTTTCTTTCACTCTGACCACTCAAAAATATTTTTTTTATTCAAAACAAAAAATTGACACTTTTAATCCAATTTTTGATACAGTGAAAATTACAACATAAGTTAACAAAGAACCTATCTTGGTAAATTACTTGTTTCTAGGGTCAATTTTAACGTCTTGTATTGTTCCGAAGAATTGCTGTACGATACAGAATACTGGACATTGCTCGCAGTTTTACGAACCGTATACGAGCTAGCTATCGGCTATAACGATTGATTTGTCACATAAAGTATTTTTTCTGAATAATGCTTGTTTAGCCAGCAACTAGTATTATCTGATCGAACATTTTGATAGGAGCTATATTTTTTGCAAAACTGGTTACTACAAGCACTCAAGATAACTTCTGTTAATGTCTAGCTTCAAGGTTGAAAAGGAATGTTTAAGTCTGCGATAATCAACAACCCATCAGACCCTTCCTTGAATGTAAATCTAGGCTGCAATCTCAAGCACAAGCCTGGATGTCGAGAGGAGCTTTTTGCCACGGTCGATTATTTTCCCATATTTGCGGCAAAACATTTCGGAGGATTAAATAAATTCGTGTAAGCGATCGATAAAGCGATCCGAATTCATAGCTAATATTGCTTTGATATTTTGAATATTGCCCTCTTAGTAAAAACAAGTGAAGCTATATTTCGGTATTGAGATAAATTTGGCTATTCAACGAAGTGGAAGCCAAGCTTGTTTACTGGAAATAACTAAAAATTTTGTTTTGTGGTGTTTGTTTAATAATGTTTAACGAATGGTACTGTAATAAAGTGGTCTATTTCTTCGTCGATTTGAGCGGTTAATTTACACTGCTTGACTTGCTGGTTAGTCCAGTCTTAAAGTCACACAAGCCTTTTTTCCCGCAATTAATTATAGTTACCATCGCAGGTTGAAACCGAAAGGAACGCTATGCAGTTGTCCCAAACTATCTTAGAAGTCTTGAAAATTGGTAAAGATTTCAGACGATTTTTGCTTAACTATATTGTTTCTATGCGTTTTGATTTTTCATCCCGGATAAGCATATGAAATTTAAATAGTATGCATTCTTAAGATAGAAATTAACCTCTTACTTATTTGAATTAGAGGTGAGCGATCGTCGCAGATTGCGGATAAATCTCTGCACAATCTACCACTTAGGGTAGATAATTTAATGCACATTTACAAGTAAAAGTTTTCATCACCATTAGGTAACAACCATGAGTATCGTTCAGTCAAAATTATCAGCTACTGAATCCGCTTTTCATATAGAAGCTTACGAAAAGATTGAGTATAGCCTTGTGTATGTGGATGGAGTTTTCAACACAGAAAATCCAGAATTAGCGGAATGTTATCAAAAATTTGGACGTTGTTTAGCCGTAATAGATTCTAACGTCTACAAGCACTACGGTAAGAAAATGAAGCAGTACTTCGAGCATTACGATATCGACGTAACTGCTTTTCCCATAACTATTACCGAACCAAATAAAACAATCCAAACTTTCGAGAAGATTATAGACGCATTCGCTGACTTTAAACTAGTTCGTAAAGAGCCTGTTTTAGTAATTGGTGGTGGATTGGTAACGGATGTTGCGGGTTTTGCTTGCTCGTCTTACCGTCGGAAGAGTAACTACATCCGCATCCCTACTAGTTTGATTGGTTTGGTTGACGCTAGTGTTGCAATCAAGGTAGCGGTAAACCATAAAAAGCTTAAAAATCGTCTGGGTGCTTACCATGCTTCATCTAAAGTATTTCTAGATTTCTCCTTCTTAGGTACCTTACCTACAGACCAAGTACGTAACGGGATGGCAGAATTAGTAAAAATTGCCGTAGTCGGTCATAAAGAAGTATTTGATTTGTTGGATAAATACGGTGAAGAACTGCTTCGCACCCACTTCGGTAATATTGATGCGACAGACGAAACTAAAGAAATTGCTCGCGAGGTAACTTATAAAGCCATCAAGAAAATGTTGGAATACGAAGTACCCAATCTCCACGAATTAGAGCTAGATAGAGTTATAGCTTACGGTCACAGTTGGAGTCCGACCTTAGAATTAGCACCCCAAGTGCCTATTTTCCACGGTCATGCAGTCAATATAGACATGGCTCTATCTGCAACTATTGCTTCAATTAGAGGCTATATCAGCGCAGAAGATAGAGACCGTATTTTAGGGACAATGAGCCGGATTGGACTTTCTTTGGATCATCCTTTATTGGAAGAAGAATTGTTATGGCAAGCTACGGAGTCTATTTCTCTAACAAGAGACGGTAAACAAAGAGCCGCAATGCCTAAACCAATCGGTGAATGCTTCTTTGCTAACGACCTAACTCGCGAAGAACTAGCTGAAGCTTTAGCAGAACACAAAAAGATTTGTCAGAAATTCCCTCGTAGTGGTAAAGGTGTTGATGTTTACCCGGTTTATTCCGAATTAGAATCAGAACTCGTAGGGAGTGAAAACTCATGAAAGGAGTTATTAACAAACCCGTAGCCAGACCCGTTACACCTATAGGGATATTGGCACAGGAACTAGAAGCCATAGTGCAAGCATTGGATCGAGAATTGCCAGCAGAAATTAAACAAAAGCTTGACTTTGTTTCCCGTTTAGCGTCGAGTTTAGACCCTTATTTAGAAGAATGTACTACTCCTGAATCGGCAGCTTTAAAGGCTCTTGCGGATAAGACAGCCCGTGAGGAGTGGAGTAACCGCTTTCACAAAGGGGAAACAGTCGTCGCGCTAGAACAGGAAATGCTTTCGGGTCATATAGAAGGACAAACGTTAAAAATGTTTATCCACATGACTAAAGCCAAACGAGTACTGGAAATCGGGATGTTTACGGGCTATTCTGCCTTAGCAATGGCAGAAGCACTACCCGCAGACGGTCAACTAATTGCTTGTGAAGTTGATTCCTATACAGCAGAGTTTGGGAAAGCGGCTTTTCGCGAATCTCCTCACGGCGATAAAATCCAGGTAGAAGTCGGACCAGCGCAAGAAACTTTGGATAAACTCGCCGCAGCAGGACAATCCTTTGACTTCGTGTTTATTGATGCGGACAAAGCAGGGTACGTAGATTATTTTCATACTCTGTTAGAGAAAAACTTGTTAGCCTCATGCGGGTTTATCTGCGTTGATAACACATTGCTTCAGGGACAGCCTTATTTGAGTGAAGCAGAACGTACCGCTAACGGAAAGGCGATCGCCGAATTTAACCGCGTCGTCGCTGCTGATCGACGTGTCGAACAGGTGCTTTTACCAGTAAGGGATGGTTTAAGTATCATCCGCAGGTTAGATTAATGTGAGTTCGACGGAATTAATCCAATCATCAGAAGGCGGGTTTTTATAAAATTTGTAATATTACAGGTACTTATTTTAAAAATCCGACTTCTCAACCCAAGATAGGGAGTAGATTTTTTTCCGATTACTCCGCTTTTTTAGATTGCCAGACTACTAGTAGTCCACCACATAAGTTCTGGGGAGTTAGCGTAGTGCGAGCGTCCCGCTCGCTCGTGGTAGAAATATCGCGGGACGCTCGCTAATTGTAACGAGCGACCAAGATGGTCGCACTACGAAAATTTTACCCATCAAAATTAATGTGGCGAATTACTAGTCACCACCACATAAGTTATGAGAGGTTAACGTAGTGCGTTCACGAAGTGTGCGCGAAGCGCAAGCGTCCCGCTCGCTCGTTACCACCAGGGAGCGAGACGCTCCCACTACGAATTTCTTACCCCGCAAAATTAATGTGGCGAAGTACTAGTACTTCACCACATAAGTTATGAGAGGTTAACGTAGTGCGTGTGCGTAAGCGCAGACTCACGAAGTGTGCGCGAAGCGCACACTTCGTGAACGCTCGTTACCACCAGGGAGCGAGACGCTCCCACTACCAATATCTTATCCATCATATTTAACCAACTTTGGGGGTTAAAGTCCCCTGCTTCTACAAGCAGCACGTTTTGCGTCGGGGTAAAATCCCCGTTGCAAAACTCAATTACGAATTACGAATTACGAATTACGAATTATTTTAATGTGGTGGAGTACTAGTGGTCTTTCTCATTACTATTACGTAATTTGGATTAAAACCTTTTTTCTATTCCCTATTCCCTACTCCTTAGACAATGGCACAATCTATTTCTGTTTCTTTTGGAATGCGTTTTGTTGCGTTGATGCAAAACCTAGCTACTCTAGCTTTACTTTTGTTAGCGCTACCAATTAACGCCACTATTGTTTTTGTATCGCTATTAATAAATACATTAATCGCTCCTTTTCAAAAGAAACAGACAACGTTGAAAGCTGCTGAAAAGAAAAATATTCTTATTAGTGGTGGAAAAATGACGAAAGCACTACAGTTGGCTCGATTTTTTCATGCCGCAGGGCATAAAGTGGTGTTAACTGAAACTCATAAATATTGGTTATCTGGTCATCGTTTTTCTCAAGCTGTAGATAAATTTTATACAACTCCCGTCCCAGAAAAAGATTCACAAATTTATAACCAAGCTTTGATAGATATTGTTAAACAAGAAAATATTGATATTTATATTCCCGTCACAAGTCCAGTTGCTAGCTACTACGATGCTTTAGCGAAACAAGCGCTATCCCAACATTGCGAGGTGTTTCATGTCGATGCTGCTACTTGTGAAATGCTTGATGATAAATTTGCCTTTAGCGAAAAAGCCCGCAGCTTTGGTTTATCTGTTCCTAAATCTTTTAAAATAACTTCTGCGGAACAAGTTTTAAATTTTGATTTTTCAGGGGAATCACGCAAATATATTATTAAAAGTATTCCTTATGATTCAGTAAGACGTTTGGATTTAACCAAGCTTCCTTGCGATACGACCGAGGAAACCGCAGCTTTCGTGCAAAGTTTACCAATTACTCCCCAAAAACCTTGGATAATGCAGGAGTTTATTCCTGGCAAAGAATACTGTACTCATAGTACTGTTCGGGATGGTGTGGTAAGACTGCATTGTTGTTGTGAATCTTCAGCTTTTCAAGTCAACTACGAAAACGTAGAACATCCAAAAATTCGCGAATGGGTAACGCACTTTATTAAGGAATTGGGAGTTACCGGACAACTTTCTTTTGACTTTATCGAAGCTGAAGATGGTAATGTTTACGCAATTGAATGTAATCCCCGCACTCATTCTGCTATTACCATATTTCACGACCAACTGCAACAGGCAGCTGATGCTTATCTAAGTAAAGAAGCGATCGCAGAACCTTTACAAGCATTACCCGACAGCAAACCGACTTATTGGACGTATCATGAATTTTGGCGACTGAATGAAGTGCGTTCTTTCGATCAATTGGGAAATTGGATTAAGGATATGTTGAGAGGTACTGACGCAATTTACACATTTAACGATTCTCTACCATTTTTAATGGTGCATCACTGGCAAATTCCTTTACTATTGTTGAAAAACTTGCTTATGATAAAAGGTTGGACAAGAATAGATTTTAATATTGGTAAACTTGTTCAACCGGGTGGGGATTAATTTTTTTGGATTTTCCGTACAAGAGGGAATAGAGAATAGGGAACAAGAGCTATAAGGATAGGTGTGTGGTAGTTCACGAATCTTCATTGATTTTGCGTCGGATAGCTTCCATCTGTTCCATTTGGGCTTCCGTCATTAGTACGGGATATTTAACAGAATTAAGGTTGCGTTTACTCATTAGAAAACGTAGTGCTTCAATGTCATAATTCGACATCATTTACCAGCTTAATTTCACAATCTAAAATCTAAAATCCAAAATTGAAAGGTGGACAATGCCCACCCTACAACTTTTT
>NZ_JAYGHM010000105.1:0-17649 GCF_034931125.1 Rivularia sp. UHCC 0363
TTGATTGGTTTGATTTTGTACGTAAGTCATGTTTTTTTCCTTTTGGTGATTAATTGGTTGTGGTAATTAGAAATTGTTGTCTGTTCGACGCTTTCCAATTAGTTATAGAATCCAGAAGAATTAACTTATGCATTTATTCGGATAATGCTTTGTTTGAATTCTTTCTTCTTTGTCATAGAATTCAGTAGAATAAACTTATGCAGTAAGTCGCAAAACCCAAGCCCCAACCCGAATTAAAACCAAAACCTCAAGACTAAGACGGGAGGTGCAATAATTCAACTTTTGTAACCCTATTCCCATCTACTACTATTTTCTTGATACATCCTTGCAATAAAGCTTTCTTATCTTCCACCTGCAATCCTTGCCAAAATTTGGGATTTGAAAAAGCTTGGATAATCCGCTCTTTCGCAATCAAATATAGTTGAGAGTTATTGCTGGTAGCCGAACGAGCATCGGCAATCTGTATAATTATCTCTTCTTTGGCTTTTTCAATTGCCCGATTGGATGGTAGGGCTTCGAGAGTATTTAAGGATGCTCGCAGTGTTTTGACTTCGGGTGATTCTTGCATCACTTGAGTTTCTTGTTCTGCTAATCCCGCCAATTTCTCGGCTTCTTTAACTAGATGCTCGATGACTTGTTTTTCTAAATTATCAGAAGAAATCATTTGTTTATTACTGCAAGCACCCGTTCGATAAAAACTACATTGGTAATGGTGCCGAATAAAATTCTTTTTTTTCACCAATTTTTTGCACTGACGACTGTAAGCAGCGCCACAGCGATCGCATTTAACTAAGTTTGCGAAGGGGTTAGTATATTTTTGTTCGCTTGCCCATCGGTTATTGCGGTTTCCACGAATCATGGTTTTGATGCGTTCGTGTTCTTCACGGGTAATAATCGCTTCATCCTCATGGGTTCCCCATACAACTTCCCATTCGTCAAAGGGTTTGCGATGTCCGTTGGAATGAACTACCGTGTTATAAGGGGTTCCGCCTGCATATATAGGATTAACAAGAATTGACCGCAAACCGGAAACCGACCATTTTAAACTTGTGTGGGGATACCGTAGATTTAAGCTGCTGCCACGGGATTTATTGATATTTGCAAATATAACTTCGTTTTCTTCCGCCAAAATATTTACTTTATCGTTGCGGGATTTAGGAATAGCATTTGCTTGAATCCCTAAAATATCGTGCAGTTTTCTGACAGTTTGGGATACCGAACCTACAGCAAAAAAAGTATCAAATACCAAACGCATTAATCGATCTCGCGTTAATTCAACCTGTCCTTCAATAATACAAACACAGGGGCGATCGTCTCTTTTATATTTATCATTTTCAACCTGATATCCTAATGGAGCATTCCAGTGAGCTTTTTGATTCGTTTTACGAGTATCTCGTTCTTTTTTAACTCGCATTCCTAACATTTTTACCTCATATTTACTCGCCGCCAATCGAACATCAATTGTTAATTCTCCACCAATACTTGATATATCAAAAGGTTCATCAATCGCAGTTGGTTCTATACCTTTTTTCTTCAAAGCATCCATTAACCGATAAAAGGTCATAGATGATGAAGTTAAACGATCAATCCTAATAAATAATAACTTTGAAACTTTGCCAGGAATCAACGAGTGAATATCTTCTATTAACCGTAAAAGCCCTTTACGTTTGTCGCTAGTACGACTTTCAACGTCGTAATATAATTTTGTAGCCCCAGCACTCCGCAAACGACGCATCTGCTTAATCAGCGCTCCTTCATCATCTGCTTGCTCGTCTGTACTTACGCGAGCATATCCCCAAACGTCCATACAATATACCTTACAGCAATATTATCTATTTTACCTGATAGTCAGCACATTAGTTCTCTACTATTCACCGAACCTGTAGACTTTATCATTGGTAATTCCTACGGTAAGTACCTAGAGCGCGATACCAAGACTCCTCTAATTCGTATCGGCTATCCTATCATGGACCGTCACAATCTACACCGCTACGCTACCATCGGTTATCAAGGTACAATCAACCTACTTACTTGGGTTGTAAATGCAATCTTTGAAGATATCGATCGCAACACCAACATTCCTTCTAAGACAGATATTTCCTTCGACTTGATTCGTTAGAAATTGAATTAATTTGCGACGTGCTTTTTAAGTAAAAGGTAATGGTAATTAAGGATGAGGTATAAAGGCTCAAGTATGAAATGTGAAGTTTTTTCATCCTTTATCCTTTATACTTCTGATTTCCTTTCTTACCTTTACCTTTTTATTTTTAGGGAATAGGGAATAGTGGAAAGAAATAATTTTAGAAATATAAGCTAATAGGGGCGAACTTTAAATATTCTAAATTTATCTAAACTCAATCCTGCAAAAAAATATGGGATTGCGTTTTATTACATTATCCCAATTGAATCATAAATTCGGTCAATTCAATTTTAAATTATGGATTAATTTTAAGTACATCGTTAACTTTATTAGGACTTACGCATCTGGCATATTTTTCTTGTAGGGGAGGCGGTTGAGGGGGCGTAGATAATATCCCCCTTTATTGCCGTTGCTAGTACACAGACTAATTATCAACCTAGTAATAAGACGGTGAGTGTACGGCACCGTTCCCTCGGTCTTGTGACAATTGCCGCCATTCCTGTTTATTTCTTAGTTTTACCTCTTACTACTCCCTAATCCCATAGCAAACACAACTTTACGCAAAAAATATCAAATCAATAATTGATACTTTACTATTAAGCTTGAAAAATGAAAATAACTCAAAGCAAAATCAACGAACTGCTAACCGAACCAGGATGCGAACACAATCATCAAAAAAACGCCGAGAAGAAAAATAAAGCCTGCAAACAACAAGCTCAACCGGGTGCAGCACAAGGAGGTTGTTCTTTTGATGGAGCGATGATTGCTCTGGTTCCCATTACCGATGCTGCTCATTTGGTACACGGACCGATCGCTTGCTCTGGTACATGGGGTAGTCGCGGTAGTCTTTCCTCTGGTCCGATGCTTTACAAGAAAGGTTTCACTACCGACTTGAGCGAAAATGATGTCATTTTAGGTAGCGAGAAAAAGCTTTATAAGGCGATCCAACACGTACAAAAAAATTACGACCCCGCAGCTATATTTGTCTACTCCACCTGCGTCACAGCGTTGATTGGTGAAGATATCGATGCTGTTTGCAAAGCTGCTGAGAAGAAAGTAGGCATTCCAATTATTCCCGTAAATGCGCCCGGTTTTGTTGGTAGTAAGAATCTGGGCAATCGTCTGGCTGGAGAAACTTTATTAGAACACGTTGTCGGTACTGCTGAACCAGAATATAAAACACCATTAGATATTAATCTAATTGGCGAATATAATATTGCTGGTGAAATGTGGAACGTTACGCCGATGTTGGAAAAATTAGGCGTTCGTATTTTAAGTAAAATAACGGGTGATGCTCGTTACAAAGAAGTCTGCTACGCTCACCGTGCCAAGTTAAACGTAATGATTTGCTCCAAAGCAATGATTAACATGGCGCGAAAAATGGAGGAGCGTTACGGCATTCCTTATATAGAAGAGTCTTTTTACGGTGTTGCCGACATGAACCGCTTTTTGAGAAACGTAGCGGCGAAATTAGGAGATGACGACTTACAGCAGCGGACTGAAAAATTGATTGCCGAAGAGACTATCAAATTAGACGAAAAATTGGCACCATACCGCGCCCGGTTAAAAGGCAAGCGCGTTGTACTTTATACCGGAGGCGTAAAAAGCTGGTCAATTATTTCCGCAGCTAAAGATTTAGGAATGGAAGTTGTAGCCACAAGTACTAAAAAAAGCACGGAAGAGGATAAAGCTAAAATTAAGGATTTGCTTGGTAAAGACGGTATTATGATGCCTAAAGGCAACCCCCAGGAATTAATCAGAGTAATCGGTGAAACTAATGCCGATATGCTGATTGCTGGTGGTAGAAATCAATACACTGCTCTCAAAGCGAGGATTCCTTTCCTTGACATTAATCAAGAACGTCATCACGCTTACGCTGGTTACGACGGAATGGTTAACATGGCACGAGAACTAGATGAAGCCCTCTACAGTCCAGTTTGGCGGCAGGTGCGACAGCCTGCTCCTTGGGAAATGGAAGCCAGTTAACAGTTTCTAACTAGTTCTTAGTCGTACTGCTCAGAACCGAAAAATTACAGGAGGCAGAGCCTCTCGACTAAGCATTCCCAGCCCGGAGGCTGGGAACGAGTCAAATTTAACCTTTAACCTTTGACCTTTGACCTATTTTAGAAATTATTACCAATGGCTATTGTCGCGATTCCAAATAAACCAGTTATAGTAAATCCTCTCAAACAAAGTCAAGCATTGGGTGCGGCTTTAGCCTTTCTGGGATTGAAGGGTATGATACCGTTGCTGCACGGTTCCCAAGGCTGTACCGCTTTCGCTAAAGTGATATTGGTAAGGCATTTTCGCGAAAGCATTCCTCTTTCTACTACTGCAATGACGGAAGTCTCTACTATTTTAGGTGGAGAAGATAACGTTGAACAGGCAATTCTGACTTTGGTAGAGAAGGTGAATCCTGAGATTATTGGTCTTTGTACCACGGGTCTGACGGAAACTAGAGGAGATGATATGGAAAGAATTCTCAAGAATTTTCGTTCCAATCATCCCCAATTAGACGAATTACCAATTTTGTTAGTCTCCTCACCAGATTTTAAAGGAGCATTACAAGATGGATATGCCGCAGCAGTAGAAAGTATGGTGAAGGAACTTCCGCAAAAAGGGGAAATTAAACCGCAGCAAGTTAATATTTTGATTGGTTCTGCTTTTACCCCAGGAGATTTGCAGGAAATCAAAGAGATTGTTACTGCTTTTGGATTGATCCCGATTGTTGTACCCGACCTTTCCGCTTCGTTAGATGGTCATCTAGATGATTCTTACAGTCCGATAACGGGTGGTGGTACAACTTTGGCACAACTGCGTAAAATAGGCAGTTCGGCTTTTACGATCGCGATCGGTGAGAGTATGCGGGGTGCTGCGGAGATTTTGGAGAAAAGATTTACTATTCCCTATGAATTGTTCGGGGAACTGACTGGATTGGATGCTGTAGATAACTTTTTACAAGCATTATCAGACGTTAGTGGTGTCCGCGTTCCAGAAAAATATCGCCGTCAACGTCGTCAATTACAAGATGCGATGCTCGATACTCACTTTTTCTTCGGTCGCAAGCAGGTATCCTTAGCGTTAGAACCCGATTTGCTTTGGTCAACAGTTAGCTTTCTGCAATCAATGGGAGCAGAAATTCAAGCCGCAGTCACTACTACACGTTCTCCTAACTTGGAAAAACTTCCTGTAGAAAAAGTTATTATTGGTGATTTAGAAGATTTTGAGCAAGTTGCAGTGGGTTCTGACTTATTAATTAGTAACTCTCACGCAGCGACAATTAGTCGATCGCTAAATATTCCTCTTTATCGCCAAGGTATCCCCATTTTTGACCGTTTAGGTATCGGTCAATTTACGAAAGTTGGCTATCGGGGAACAATGCAAATTATGTTTGACATTGGCAACCTCTTTTTAGAACAAGAGGAAATGGGAGCTAGGAGTTAGGAGTTAGGAATTGGGAGTTAGAAATTAGGAGTTAAAAGTTAAGAGTTTTTGACCTCTAACCTTTGACCTTTGACCTTTAACCTAATTGTAAGGAGTAGTTGAAATGAAAATTGCTTTTACGACGAGCGATAACATTCATGTTAATGCTCATTTTGGCTCGGCAAAAGCCATTGATGTTTATGAAATATCGGACGAAGGCTATAAGTTTTTAGAAACTCTTTCTTTCGGTGGTGAATTGAAAGAAGATGGTAATGAAGATAAGTTAGTACCGAAGCTTCAAGCCTTAGAAGATTGCACGATAGTTTATGTTACAGCTATTGGAGGTAGCGCTGCTGCCCGTTTAATTAAAAAAGGTGTAACTCCAGTCAAAGCACGTTCCGAACAAGATGAAATTAAAGACGTTTTAGAACGGCTGGTGCAAACTCTCAAAGGAAGTCCTCCACCTTGGTTACGCAAAGCTTTACAACAAAAAGACCGTAACTTTGAAGATGAGTTAGAAGAGGATGCAGCGGTATGAATCAAAGTAATAATGTTAATGGGACAGCAACAAGCGATGTCTTAACTTCTCCTTTTATTAAGGCATTAGTCCAGCAAATTCGCGGTTTCGATACTTACGGTACTTATCGTAAATGGTCGGATGATTTGCTTCTTAAACCCTACGTTGTCAGCAAACAAAAAAAACGTGAAATTTCCGTCGAGGGTGAAGTTGACCCGATGACATTATCGCGAATTAATGCTTTTTACCGCGCTATGGCAATTCGCATTGAACAGGAAACTGGTTTGTTATCGCAGGTTGTAGCTGACTTAAATCATGAAGGTTTTGGATGGGTATTGGTATTTTCCGGTCGTCTTTTGTTAGTCAAAAAGACTTTGCGAGATATCCATCGTTTTGGCTTTAATTCTTTGGAGCAATTAGCAGAAGAAGGAGAAAGTTTAGTACAAAAAGGGGTTGATTTAGCTCGTCGTTTTCCCGAAGTAGGAGAACTATAAATTATTTGTCTGAAGAAACCCGGTTTTTACCAAAATATTTATTTGTTTGAATTTTGTTTGAACGCAATACGATCTACTTTAATCCAAATTATCCGTAAAGGTAAGCAGGGAAATCACAAAAAAGCCCTATCTGAACTGTATTGGATTTAAAAATAATTCAAACTATATATTGACGGATAAACCGGGTTTATAGAAAAGTGTATAAGTTATATCGTACAAGAGGGGATAGGAAATAGAAAATTAGGAGATGTCTATGGCTCAGACCGAAGAAACTACAAATATTGAAGAGTTAAAAACAAAGATAAAGCGGCTTAATAGTAAAGCCGGTCAAATGAAAATGGATTTGCATGATTTGGCAGAAGGTTTACCTACCGATTATGAAAATCTTATGGGAGTAGCTGAGGCTACTTATAAAATATATTGTCAATTAAATGAACTAAAACAACAAGTGAAAAATATGGAGAAATCACAATGAGTGGCAGTTTATCGGAATTTAATACATTGGTAAATGCAGAAGACTATTTTAAGTTTTTTGACATACCATATGATCAAAAATTCGTCAACATAAATCGCCTGCACATCTTGCAAAAATTTTCTGAATTTATCAAGGAAATTGATGAGAGCAATTCTGAACTTAATGATTCAGAAAGATTAAGTAAATATCGTGAAGCATTAGAGAAAGCTTATCAGGTATTTATAGAGTCAACACCTCAACAAGAAAAACTTTTCAAAGTGTTTCACCAGAAGCCAAAGAATGTAGTCAAGCTGACAGAAATTGATTCGGATTAGGAGGTAATAAAGTGGTAAACCTAACACCTACCGAGTTGGAACGCTATCGTCGCCAAATGACGCTTCCTAGTTTCGGTGAATTGGCACAAAAGCGTTTGAAGTCAGCTACGGTTCTGGTTACGGGTGTTGGAGGATTAGGCGGTACTGCTGCACTTTACCTTGCGGTTGCAGGTGTAGGACGAATAATCCTCGTTAGAGGAGGTGACTTACGGCTTGATGATATGAATCGTCAAATTCTCATGACTCACGATTGGGTAGGAAAGCCAAGGGTATTTAAAGCTAAAGAGACCTTGCAAGCTATCAATCCTGATGTCGAGATCGAAACAATTCACGATTACATCAATCCGGATAACGTAGACTCATTGGTACAAAAAGCCGACATGGCTTTGGACTGCGCTCACAACTTTACAGAGCGTAACTTGTTAAATGAAGCTTGCGTTCGCTGGCGTAAGCCAATGGTAGAAGCAGCAATGGATTCAATGGAGGCCTATCTAACTACCATTATTCCCGGTGTAACTCCCTGTTTATCATGTTTATTCCCAGAAAAACCCGATTGGGATAAACGTGCATTTTCAGTTTTAGGTGTAGTTTCAGGTACTCTAGCTTGTCTAGCAGCCTTGGAATCTATCAAGTTGATTACCGGATTTAGTCAGCCTCTATTATCTCAGTTACTAACAATCGATTTTACCAGAATGGACTTTGCCAAACGTCGTTCTTATCGCGATCGCGAATGTCCGGTATGCGGTAACAATGCACCTTGGAGATATTCACAGTCCCCACCTCTAGAAACCACTGGTAATATCAAATCCTAGCTTCTACATCTCATCAACGTCGATGCAAGCCGATTTTACATAGGTCTTTCGCCATTCTGACAATTTTCATTCCCAAGCAAAAGCAACCATTATCATCTACAAATACGGAGAAACAACCATGACCGTTAGTTTGACAGAAAAAGCAGCAGTACGTTTAAATTCGTTTTTACAAGATACCGCAACAGATAAAAACGAAAAACCTAAAGGTATACGGGTCTCCGCTAAAGATGGTGGTTGTAACGGCTATGAATATGCGATGAGCATCACCAGCAAACCACAAGACGATGATTTAGTGGTTCAACAAGACGACATAACAATTTATGTTGATGCAAAAAGTGCGCCGCTATTACAAGGAATGGTAATTGATTTTATTGAAGGAATGATGGAAAGCGGCTTTAAGTTTACTAATCCCAATGCAACCGATACCTGCGGTTGCGGTAAGTCATTTACAGCAGGTGATTGTACACCTAATGGTGTACCTTGCAATCAATAAATTGTTAGTTGGTTATTAGTCATTAGTAGAACCGCAAAATTTTTGCTTTGCGATCAACTAATAATTAATAACTAAAACCAAAACTTATACGTCGTTTGAGGAGGACTATTCATGGCTAATTACGAAGTCAGATTGATCAATAAAAAGGAAGATTTAGACACCACAATAGAAGTAGATGAAGAAACTACTATCTTAGAAGCAGCAGAAGAAGCAGGAATTGAATTACCTTTTAGTTGCTCTTCGGGTTCTTGCTCAAGCTGTGTTGGTAAAGTCGTTGAAGGTGAAGTCGATCAATCTGACCAAATTTTCTTAGATGATGAGCAAATGGCTAAAGGATTCGCTTTACTTTGCGTTACTTATCCCCGCTCCAACTGCACAATTAAGACTCATCAAGAACCATATTTGGTGTAAGTTTTGATTCAATTATTGCAAAATAATTAGTTTTAAGTCATAGCTTTAATCAGCTATGGCTTATTTCTTTATTGGGAATCGGGAATTGGGAATTGGGAATCGGTAATTGGTAATTGGGAATCGGTAATTTTAAAGCTTTCTAATCAAATCTAAGATGTCAGAACTTTAATAGAATAACTAACGATAAAATCTCCCTCGAAAAGACTCAAAGATTAGTTTTTCTCTGTTACCTATTACCTATTACCCATTACCCATTACCTACATTTATTAATCTATACCAACCATCACATCTGTTGCTTTGACTACAACATAAGCTTCTTTTCCTAAAGAAAGATGCATTTGGTCGGCAGATGATTTAGTAATAATAGAAACTACTTCTACTCCGGGTGCTATTTCTAAAGTTACTTCAGTACTAACAACTCCAGGTATAATTTTTTTTACAGTTCCTTTCAAGTGATTACGAGCGCTAATTTTCATGGTGATATTTTGGTTGATTAATTTTAAGCCTACTTATTTTATCAAAATGGCATAATTTATATGAGTATTTTCAACTTTTATTCACGATTATTCAAATATTCTTTACTGTAATTCACTTGTATTAACTTTTGGCGATCGCGCATCAAAACCTGACAAGGTAGGCAAAGACGGAAGATTATATTTTTTTGTGGATAAATCTCACTGTATTTTTGGTAATAAGAATTTTTGTCATTCAGCTTGATTCAAATTGTTTGTTGTTACTATTGCCTACTTTGTTAAAATCTAGTTATTGCGAATAATTATCGTATTTTAGTTTACAAAAGCCTTTATGAAGATAAGATGATTTATATGTTACAAAAGAAAAGTATCAGTAGCATCTTTTTTTTTATTTATAGTGTTTATTATAGGTCTAGCTCAAAACATAGATACCATAATCGTGAGGTATTGCTTTTTTAGATAGCAGACAATATGCAATTACAATTACTAATTCTGGATTACAAGGCTTTTGTCAAATAGCCTTGTGGGATAATTGTTCGTTTAGTTATCTCAAAATAACCCTTCCTCATTTAGCATTTAGGACTAAGATAGAATAATGAATATCTATTATCAACTATGTCGAAAATAGCACATTAATTTATGTCAAGGTAAGGGTTTAGTTAAGAAAGGTAATATTAATGTTTATATAGGTTATCTATCGATTAAAGCAATTTGTTCTCAATTATTATATACTAACCATATTAGTTCTATATGATTATAATAGTTGTAGAACGATTAGATGTAGTGTAAATATTCTCCAGCTAAATATATATTTAGCTAATTTTTTGTTTGATGCTATTGCTTTTTTGGCAGTATTTTATAATAACAGAGATATGGAATATTTCGCTACAAATTAATATTAAGTTTATGGTATTGTGATTGGAGTTTGAAAGACAAATTACACGTAATAAGAGATGAACAACAAGTATTTCTTCCAGAACGATGATTTAGGACCGTTTCAGCCATCATCAGCAGATATTGTACTGCGTCAGCAGTTAGAGAATTCTCTAAGTAAGTTTTTTTATGATAATTGCGATCGCAAAATTCGCGATTTGCTATCCGTTTGTCGGTGGTATGTAACCACCCAAACCTCTGCGATGATTTTGGTAATTGAATGTCCCGACCAAGTTACTAACTGGCGAATATTACAAAGAATGGTACCAATGGCATCATTGTTAAATAATATCGCTAGCAGCGCTAAGATTCGCATCTGTCCCCCCGCGAACCAAGGAATGCCTTTTGAAATGAGGGTGGATGAATTATCTGTTTATCGAGAAGAATCAGCTTAAAACCTTCTTGTCGTACTTTATATTATGTTCAATAATTGTCTTAACTTCTTCAAACACGAAATCGGCAGAATGCTTCACAGCACGACTTAACTCCCAACCAAAATCAAGATTTTCTGCTTCAATTAAATAAACCGTCACACCGATAGGAAAATCATCTTTAAAGATTTTTCTTCCGGCAGCTATTGCATTATCCCAGCGAAAATCATGTAAGTTATAACTAGGTTCGGGTTTTGCTTCTAATTCTTCCCCTGGAAGTTTGAACACAGCACCTGGTTCAGAATTTGTCGAACTCGCATCAATAATTATTAGGTGTTTGCTACCTCTTGCTTTAAACATGACTTCCATCCCTGCGGTTCCGCAGTCGTAAACTTTCACATGAGGATGAGGATATGTGGCAAGATACTGCTGTAGGCGTTGAGCAATAATTACGCCTACGGCATCATCATTGCGATTAAGATTACCGCAACCGATAATTGTGAGGTTTGTTTGGTCATTCGTCATTTATAATCATCTTTGGTTCTTCTCTTTATCCTTATCGATAAATATTTTTACTAACGATTAAGAATAATTCAGAGAATATGGCTTTGTAGTTTAGCAGACAGATTTACGCTTTTGCTTGCAGACTTGTACAAAAATTGACGACAACTTTTGAAGAGTACGGCGTTTTGTTTTCGTCTTCCTATTCTACATACTTTTGGACATTTTTTCTATTTTGAAAGAAAAATAATCATAAATAATTTTGATATCATTGATATATTTATTTTAATGTAAGCAGATTTACAAAAATAGGGTTGGGGGGAATAGGGAATAGAGAACAGTAATAGGACTTACGCAACTGGCACAATCCCCACTGTAGGGGAGGCAAAATGCGGTGTGGATTTTCTTCCCCCATTATTGACGCTATGAAAAAAATTGAACGTAGCAATAAGTGTTGTCGCGTCACGCACCATCAACCATTTATGACAATATCGTAACTCCTGAGTAATAAGAAGCAATATTTATTGCTTTATATAAAGTTAAAAATCCAATTGTCTTTATATAGTAAGGATGGAAAGCTTTTTAGTCAGATATTTAGCATACTATGTACTGAAGAACCAAAATCGATGTTTTAGATATATATTGATATTGACGCAAAAATTTAGAGACGCAAGCTAGTTACGTCTCTTTACAATGTTAGAATATTTCAAATTAGATACTTCAAGCAACGTTGGTTGAGCAAAAATACCTGGGCTTTAGCTAAAGCTTATCTTCATCTGCTTATCCCCAATTGAAACATTTTAATTACGTTGAAACTCTGCTAATAATTCTCGTTCGGAATCAGTAGTAAAATTCAAATAGGGAGAAATATCAAAAGGAGAAATCTCTTTGACTACTGACCGTTTTTCGCGTCCGGGGACTCGTAAAATCCAGCAATTATTGGTATCGTCTATTTTTTCTAACCTTTGATTGTAGTTTGCATCTTCACTATTAGCAGTCAAACCTGTAAGTACAATTATTTTCGGTTTGATATTACCTAGTACGTCTAATCCTCCTAATTTGGCATTTTCTTGAATTTGTTTTTCCAATTCTTTTACCCGGTCAAGGATATAAACTGCTTGGTCGGCATCTGGTTGTCCTAAATTTTCTTGTCCAAAGCATCCGTGAGGGGAAGTTACTAAAACCTTGAAACCCATCGGAATTCGGGAAAGAAAATCGGATAATACTTGAGAGTCAGCACTATCAATTAATTGCTCTAACAATAAAAGAGTTTTTCGCGCTCTACAAGCGGTATTTCCCCAACCAGGTTCAAATCCGAAACTCCGCAGTTCAAAGCGAAAGTTTTCGTAAGATGTATGGGGAGGATATTTTTCTAAAAGATCGAGTACTCTTTTTACCTTTTCAGATAGCTGCGATTTATTTTTGATTCGTTCGTTTATTAATAGCTGTTGACCGTTATACTGATGCTGCCGCAGAAAGTTGAATAAATCTTCCCAACTACCGGAATGGTCGTCAAACAATTTACTCGATAAATACCTACTGAGGGAATCTACTCCATGACCAACTTTTTTTGAATCGCTCAGACTAGAAGAGTAGTCGTAAAAAGATTGATAATTAATTTCTAACACTTCCCCATTTTGCGAATCTATAACGCCGAGTTTGTGTCGTAAACTGAATAATTCTTCAACACTTATAGATTCTAGAGTCATATTTGATCGCAGACGATAAGCTTGTTGAGTAGCTATTTGAGGACGAATAACTAAATAAAGGCTTTCTTTATCTAAAATAATTTCTTGAGTCGAGTAAATTAATTTACTTAAATCTGAATTGTGAGATAAATTTTTATCTGCTCCGTAGATACTACAATACTGATAAAAAACAGTCAAAATATCATCACGTAGTAGATAATGTTTCTGAGATTGACGTAATAGATTCGCAAATTCACATAGATTATTTTTTTCGTGATTAGCTACTATATTTTGAATTAAATTTGACATTTTTATTGAGTCTCCATAGATTAATAGATTAAATTTGTGTCAGACACTTGAAAATTTTACGTAGCTCGTGGTACGGTAAACGCCTCATATTCTACCGAGCAAACGTGATTAATAAGCATTTACAGCTTTTGTATTTATCTTCTTAGAAGGAATTGTTCTTGCTTCAAGAAGTATAAAATTTGCTAATTCTCTATGCTGCTACAGGATAAAGTATTAAACGGCAATACAGTGAAAGCAAACAGATTTGGCGCAATGATTTATTAATAGGTTTTAACCAACTTCAGTAGAAATAGTCAACGTTTTAATAAAACTTTAAACATTCATCTACAGTAGTTCCACTAACAGCATCAAAAATATAGCTTCATTACTGCGAGATTCTATAGAAATCATTATAAACTAACTTAAAGTAGTTTGGGAGCAATGCTTTTACGAGATTAAATCCATAAAACCACAACTTTCACTAATATATATGGTCAAATGATTAACACGAACGAAGGAACTAATACAAGTGTAGAAAATAACTAATTTAGTTTATTGGTTTGTTGCGATTAATTTAAACTACTGAATTTTACTTAAAAAACTCATTATTAATCGAGTTTTTACGAATAAACCTCACCCCTTTCCCTTTCCAAAGCATCGGAAAGAGGAAGAGGTAAGGTATTTATTGTTCAACTTAGAATTGTATTTAAGCCGACAATTTGACATTATGCTCTTGAGCAATTTGAGAAAGTTTCTCTAACTGCTGCTCAGAAGCTTTAGTCAACAACTCTTCTGCTTCATTTTCTTCGGTTCCTTCAGCAGGAAACAAATGCTTAACGTAAAGTGAAACAAAATCAACCATCGCTGGTAAACCAGATAAAGAATGGTTATCAGCTTGCTTCCCGGCAAATGTTGCGACCAGTCCGGTTCTAATATCCTTTCTTGTCGTATCCATAAACTGACCGACAAGTTCCGGAATATAATCCGCTGTTGGTAAATCTTCTAGTTTCGCTTCATTAGGAATAAATTCGTATCCAGCTTCCCTGGCTTGTTGAGTAACGCACCACTGAGTAAACTCTTGAAGTGCTTCTTCGGGAAGATTGGAAAGATGTTCGTGTAATGATTTGGGCATGGTTTATTTCTGTATGAATTGTGAATTGGTAATTGGTAATTGGTAATTGGTAATTGGGAATTGGGGATTGGTAATTGTGAATTGGTAATTGGGGATTGGGAATTGGGGATTGGGAATTGGTAATTGGGAATTGGGAATTGGGGATTGGGGATTGTGAATTGGGGATTGGGGATTGGTAATTGAGAAGGGAGTAAGAGTCAGAAGTAAGAAGTTATAAATTTACTGTTCGCGGTTATTCATACCTATTACCCATTACCCATTACCCATTACCCATTACCCATTACCCATTACCCATTACCCATATTTTTTTATGCTGTACGAAAACGCGCTAACTCTTCACCTGTTTTCGCATCATGAGCGTGAACGGTACATACCAAGCAGGAATCAAACGAACGCGCTACATGACCTACTTCTACGGGGTCTTTCGAGTCGAAAATAGGAGTACCGATTAAAGCTTCCTCAATGGGGCCGCGTTTTCCTTCACCGTCACGAGGTCCGATATTCCAAGTCGAAGGAGCCATAATTTGGTAATTCTTAATCTTGCCACCTTCGATATCTATCCAGTGACACAAGGCTCCCCGCGATGCTTCGGTAGCACCCCAACCGCGTCCGTCTTGTTCTTTGGGCTTGATATACCAAGGGTCATTCAAACGGAATTCGCGCAAACAACGTTCGGCTTGACGATAAAGCTTGACAAGCTCGTGGACTCGTGCTAGCTGACGTAGATGGATACTAGCACCACCTAATTGCTTGAAAGCATCGAGGATAAATCCATCATAATGTTGCCAAGCTTCGCCATGAGTACCACCAGCTACCAATTGACGAGCTAAGGGGCCTGCTTCTAAACGTCCGTAGTCGATGTGAGTGACCGCAGTCCCCCAGGAATAAGCATTCTCAAAATCTTTAACATTGTTTTGAGTGGGTCGAGTATTGCGATCGTAAGGGTGAACGTCCCCCGTACCTTCGTCGTACCAGGAATGCGAGGTATTTTCGCGGACGAAACCATGATTCATGGGAGTATGAGTATCGCTGTAGCTGTCATACACTCCACTTTTCATAATCATAGCGGCATTTCGACCTTCAACGGTAGGATTTTGGTATTTCACTTCATGAGGTAAATATCCCCAAGTAACGTATTTACCCAAGCCCTGACCATATTTATGCAAGCCGATATCTAAACCCATCCGCCAATAAAAACCCAAATCGGAATTAGCATGACTTGGGCTTTCATCCAGCCAATTCATAAAATCTTCATAGGTTTGGATTTCTTCGTAGCGTTCCAAAGAGCAACCCAACCAAACAGGTTCCAGCCAATTGGTACGGAAATATTCCAGAATCGACCAAGCGCGGGTTACGTCAGTTAAAGTCGGAGCGCACATCACTCCACCAGGAACCATATAACTGCTGTGGCAACTTGTGATATGCTCAAAAAGTTCGGAAATAACCTTTTTATAAAGTTTTTAAGCTATTTACGAACATTTTATTTTCAACATTTGAGCTTATAAATAAGAGAATATTTAGGGAATGAGCGGACAAAATCATAACCAGGATAATTTCGATACTCCTCCAGAGAGTGACAACGGCGATCGCGCATCTACCCAAAAAACCAACTCGTTCTTTGATATATTTGCGGATTTTGAACCGCAGAACACCACAGACGGTAGCTATAGGGGAACGATGGCGAAAATTAAAGCAACCGAATTACAATATCAAGAAGTTTTTGAGCAAAAGTTAGCCGAAGCAAATTCTAATTTAAAAAGAGATAGAGTTAGAGTTAGCATTAAACAAACTGGGAATTCTCTACAGTTACGAGCAACTCTTCCATTAAAACCAGATGATTCCGATCGTTCGGGGAAAGGTAAAAAGCAGTACGATTTGTCCTTGGGTATACCAGCGAATTTAGAAGGACTCAAAACTGCGATCGAAGAAAGTTACGAGTTGGGTAAATTAATCGCTCGTCATACTTTTGCATGGAACGAAAAGTATTTAGGAATAAAACTTAGAGAAAAAAATCGAGAGAAGCAACAAATAAAAACCGTTGGGGAATTATTAGATAAATTTGAGGAGAATTATTATCAAACTCGTCAAAATACTATAACCAGTCAAAATACTTTTGCGAACTATATATCAGTTATTAGAAGAAATTTTCCTCTCACAACTTTAGCAACCAAGAATAATTTTGAGGAAGTTATTAACGCAGCTACGGGAAACAAGAAAAACGAACTAATTGCGATATCTTCTGTTTTCATCAAAACTTTTCAGTTAGAATTTACTCTCGATGTAAAGCGCGATCGCGTTACTCCTAAATTCCGAGAAATCCCCGACGACGAGAAAATCATTCATTCGTTTGAGCTATTTGAAAAATTTGCCCTCAACCGCAAAAATACTAATATCTGCGATGCAACCGACACCTGGGAAATGTGGCGCTGGGTGTATGGAATGCTGGCAACTTTTGGTTTACGTCCGAGAGAGTTGTTTGTTAAACCCGATCTTAACTGGTGGATATCCGAGCAAAATTGCGATCACACTTGGAAGGTTAATAAAGATACTAAAACCGGATATCGCGAAGTCATCCCCTTCGTTCCCGAATGGATAGAATTATTCGATTTAAACAATCCCCAACCGTTAAAAATTTTAGAGCGGAAAATTTCTCAAATTAAATCGGTGCAAAATATTAATTGGATGCGGAGAGATATATCGAGATGGTTTAGAAAAATTGGTATTGAATTTCAACCCTACGATTTGCGTCATGCTTGCGCGATTCGATCGCATCTTCAGGGAATACCCATCAAAGCCGCAGCAGATAACTTAGGTCATACAGTTGACGAACATACGAAAACTTATCAACGGTGGTTCGGAATGGAAAATCGTAAAAAAGCCTTTGGTGAGGTAATTGGTCAAAAGTCAACGATTGAATTGCAGAAAAATGAAATATTAGCGTTGCGGATGGAGAATGAAAGATTGAAGTTGGAGGTTGAGAGATTGAAATTTTCGGAGAATGTCTAACAATCCAGAGGACTGTGAACAAATTTACTAATAACACCTTTCATCAGAACGCAATTGCGATCTGACATGGTAATTTGAATTAATCTTTTAATTTATGCAATCATTTTACGATAAAACCCCCTCAAGCAGCATTAACAATTAAGGAATGCTCTCCAATTAATTCGATATTTGATTTTT
>NZ_JAYGHM010000106.1:0-14823 GCF_034931125.1 Rivularia sp. UHCC 0363
GTCTTCCCATCAACAACTAAACCCGTCATTCCTTCCACTTCCCGTAATTTTTCCAAACAAGATGTTAACTGAAACTCCCCTTTTTCCCTAAAATTATTATTAATATTTTCTGCCAATAACTCAAAAATCTTCGGCGTTAACGCATACAAACCAAATATACAGAAAAATTCATCTTCCGCCATTCCTTCCACCCGCAAATTTTGCCGTGCATACTCAACAGTAGGTTTTTCATAAACCTGCGTCACTTGCATTACTGAATCTTTTTCTTGCCAAACTCCCATCACACATCCAGCTTTATGAATCATTTCTGCTGGTAAAGTATTCAAGCCAATAATACTTTGATTAACTTGTTCGTAGACCTGCAAAACTTGACAAGCACAAGAAAGATCGGCATCGGATGAGTAAATGTGATCTCCCAACATCAACAAAAAAGGTTCATTCTGCACCCATTCCTTCGCACAAAAAACCGCGTGTCCGTATCCTTCTTGTTCATCCTGCGTCAAAATCGTAATTTTACTACCTAAATCCTGAAGATATTGACAATATTCCTGATTCTGCTGCGAAAGCTTGTTAAAAAGTTTAGGTTGCGGAGGTGTTTTAAAATAACTTTCAAAAACCTCTACATCATCCAGTTGCGTCACAATTGCAATCTCTTCTATCCCCGCACTCACAGCTTCTTCCACAATTACCTGAATAACGGGTTTCGCTCTACCGTCTTTATCAATCACCGGAAAAAGTTCTTTTTTGACAACTTTGGTAGCTGGAAATAACCGAGTACCAAAACCAGCCGCTGGAATTACAGCTTTTTTAATTTGATTCTTCATCTTACGATTTTAGATTTTAACAACGGATGCTTTTGTTTTAGATTTTGGATTCAAGATTCTTTTAAAAGTTAAAAGTCAGTTTTCTATCCCCTCTACCTTCCAATATCCAATATCCAATGCCGAATTCCAATTCCAATCCAAAATCTAAAATCTAAAATCCAAAATTCTTTGACTTCCCATAAAAATCTACCATTAGGCCGTTTCTTAGATACAAGCAATACCATCTTTGTAGTGATTCTACCCTGTAAAGGCTTTGTAAACTCTTATCCCGCGTTATAAATTACTGTTGATAATGCTGAGCATTTTTTTACTATGGCAGTTAACAAACTGTCACTCAGTCAATTCCCTGACTTAGGTCTTAAAAGATATTCTATATTTGTGCAAGGAGTGATACCACTTCACATTACGTTTGTCACAAGCTTATTCTCGCAATCCCTCGCTCTAAAGGGATAGTGCCGAGTTCAAATGTTGCATCAAACAAGTGAAATGGTATAACTTTATACAATGAGAGCGCTTGGTAGAAAAAACTGTCAAGCGCTTTTCCATGTGACGAATTAATCATAAGCCTTTCATAAATAAACCCAAATAAAGAACCGGAGATTTAATCCCCGGTTGTGTCAATTAGTAAACCTACACAAGTAGCATCAAGTTTAGCCGATTACGAAGTTTACCAACTTGCCGGGAACTACGATCGCCTTTTTAATGGTTTTACCTTCGATGTAACGTTGAGCAACTTCTGATTCGAGGGCGTACTTTTCCAACTGTGCTTTATCTAATTGTGCTGAAACTTGTAAATCACCGCGTTTCTTACCATTGATTTGAATTACCAAAGTTATTTCATGGGCAATCAAAGCTTCTGGGTCGTGTGTAGACCAGCTAGCAGTATGTACCGAGCCATCATTACCCAACAAATGCCATAATTCTTCAGCGATATGCGGCGCGAAGGGTGCTAGCATCGAAACTAAAGTTTGAATTCCTTCAGCGTAGATTGGTGAATCTTTGCAGTTAGCATCAGCCAAAGCATTACTCAACTTCATCAATTCCGATATAGCTGTATTAAATTGATATTCGCCGTCTACATCTTCACCGACTTCTTTAATTGCAGTGTGAATTGCTCTTCGTAAATCCTTCTCGATTTTGGATTTCGGGCTTGGACTTTTAGATTTCTTGGATGATTGTGGATTATCTACAAAATCACTCACCAAGCGCCAAACTCGGTTCAGAAAGCGGAATTGTCCTTCCACATCAGCTTCATCCCATTCCAAGTCCTTTTCCGGGGGTGCTTTGAATAAAACAAACATCCGTGCTGTGTCAACACCATATTTAGCAATCACATCTTCAGGTGCGACACCATTACCCTTAGACTTGGACATAGTAGCGTAAAGTTTTTGTAAAGGTTCCCCGGTTTCAGGGTCGCGGGGGTCAGTAGGGTTAACTAAATTAGAAGCAATCCACTTCTCTTTACCACCTTTATTGGGATTCATGTAAGTTAAACCTTGCACCATACCTTGAGTTAACAAGTGTTGGAAAGGTTCATCAAAATTGAGTAAACCGCGATCGCGCAATACTTTGGTAAAAAAGCGCGAGTATAATAAATGCAAAATTGCGTGTTCGATACCGCCGACGTACTGATTAACCGGCATCCAGTCGTTTACTTTCGTCGAATCAAACACTTCGCGATCGTTCTTCGCATCGGTAAATCGTAAGTAATACCACGACGAATCAATAAAAGTATCCATCGTGTCAGTTTCGCGCTTTGCAGGTGTCCCGCAACTAGGACAATCCACATTTACCCAGCTTTCCAACTGCGCTAACGGTGAACCACCACGTCCTGAAAATTCCACATTTTCGGGTAACTGTACGGGTAAATCTCGATCCGGGACTGGTACCGCACCACAATCAGGACAGTGAACTATCGGAATCGGCGCTCCCCAGTATCGCTGACGGGAAATCAACCAATCTCGCAAGCGGTACTGTACCCGTGCTTGACCAAAACCTTGCTTTTCGGCATATTCCACAATTGCAAGTTTCGCATCAACAGAAGACATCCCGTTAAAAATGTCAGAATTAACGACAATTCCCGGTTCCGTGTAAGCTTCTTTAGGAGCTTGCGGTACGTCAGCAGCATCGGCACGGACAATCACCGCTTTAATTGCTAAATCCTGTTGCTTGGCAAACTTAAAATCTCGCGCATCGTGAGCCGGAACACCCATCACAGCCCCAGTACCGTATTCGTAAAGCACGTAGTCGGCAATCCAAATCGGCACCTCTTCCCCGGTAAACGGATTGATTCCCTTACCACCCGTAGGAATTCCCCGTTTAGGTTTATCTTCAGCAGTACGTTCCAACTCGCTTTGATTGCTAACCTCTTTTACAAAAGCTTCCACCTCTGACTGACGTGCTTGTGTAGTAACTTGCTTAGTTAAAGGATGTTCTGGTGCTAAAACTATGTAGCTTACGCCATAGACAGTATCCGGTCGCGTAGTATACACGCCTATTTTTTCATCCATTCCCACAACCGGGAATTCCAAATAAGCCCCCGTGGATTTACCAATCCAGTTAGCCTGCATTGTTTTAACGCGCTCCGGCCATCCCGGTAACTTATCCAAGTCATTTAACAATTCTTCAGCATAATCAGTAATTTTAAGGAACCACTGCCGTAAAAGTTTACGTTCAACTATGGCACCGCTGCGCCACGAACGACCTTCATTATCAACCTGCTCGTTCGCTAATACAGTTTGGTCTATAGGGTCCCAATTTACTGCTGCTTCTTTTTGATAAGCTAAACCTGCTTGGAAAAATTGCAAGAAAATCCACTGCGTCCACCTGTAATAATCCGGGGAGCAAGTAGCAACTTCACAATCCCAATCAATAGACAAGCCGAGACGCTGTAACTGTCCCCGCATTTGGTCAATATTTTGATACGTCCATTTTGACGGAGGAACCCCCCGGTTTATAGCAGCATTTTCTGCCGGTAAACCAAAAGCATCCCAACCCATAGGATGCAGCACCCGATACCCTTGCATTCGCTTGAGACGGGCGATTACATCAGTAATAGTGTAATTACGGACGTGACCCATGTGCAGGCTACCCGACGGGTAAGGAAACATGGACAGCGTATAGAATTTTGGCTTGTTATTATCCTTGGGGGTTTTATCTAAGCCAATTTCTAACCATTTATTTTGCCACTTTTGCTCAATTTCTGCGGGGTTGTATCGGGTATCCACCGGAAATACTCCTAATGCGACTGTGATTGTGTCTGAGAAACTATTGTAGATGCTGTTGGGGAGAGGGGGAGAGGGGGAGATGGGGAGAGGGGGAGATGGGGAGACAATAATTCTTAACTCACTGTGAATTACTTTTTACTCCTAACTATTCCCAATTCCCAATTCCCAACTATCAATTACCCATTCCCAATTACCAACTATCAATTACCAACTATCAATTCCCAATTACCCATTACCCATTCCCAACTACCAATTCCCAAAAATATTATGTGTAAACAAAAAAAATCTGACTTGTTACGGGTGTTTGTTTACGGCACTCTCAAACCGGGCGAAACATACTATAAATCCTATTGCGCTAGCAAGATCGTAGACACAACAAAAGCTTACGTTCGTGGTGAACTATATGCGCTTCCCCAAGGATACCCAGCCATGACCCAAGGAAATAATTTAGTATACGGATATCTACTCTCGTTTGCTAACAACGAAGTTTTAAGTAGTCTTGATGAACTTGAAGACTATCATCCTCAGAAACCGCTCTCAGAAAATCTCTACAATCGAAAACAAGTTGAATTGTTCGATTTAAATAATAACTCTCTTGGTTTGGCTTGGGTTTATTTGATGAGTTTTGATAAAGTTTGCCAATTAAAAGGCACTCCCCAAATTTATGGATGGTGGAGTGCTGAAGGGTTAAAATAATTCGTAATTCGTAATTAAGTTTTGCAACGGGGATTTTACCGCGACGCAAAACGTGCTGCTTGTAGAAGCAGGGGACTTTAACCCCCAAAGTTGGTTGAATATTTAAGAGTTAGGAATCAGATATAAGTATAAATTTATATTTATAGTCTAAATATCTAATCTAATCTAATTAATTATATTTTCCAGATTCTTGGGAGAGGCTTTGGTTTGCTTTGGGTATTGGCATCAGTGGCTTGTTCAAAGCAACCATCGGCAATGAAGCAATTTCTGCTGAAGAACTGTCTTGTGCTTTTTCTGAAGATTGATTCGCTACTCTAAATCCTGGTTCTCCACCGGGAATTAAAGTTGATAGCGAACCTATAAGACAAGCAGCAACGGCAGCACCACCAAGCACCCAAATTCTGCTTCGACGACGCAAACGCGCCATTACGCTGTCAACTGTTTCTTCTATCGATTTTTCTGACTGCGGTATTGGAAGATTCCGCAAGCCTTGCCGCAGTGATAAAAGCCGTGTGTGCAAATTTCTGGCTGAGGGGTCATTTGACAGCCACTCTTCTACTTGCCTACGTTCAGCAGCTGTTACCTCACCATCAAGGTAAGCACTCAGTAACTCGAAGCGATCGCGCTTCAACATATTCTTAGCACCCGTTAATTTATTGGTATTGGGGTCGTTCCCATCACGCAATTCCTTTTTATTTTGCGAGTGGGAATCGTCAAAGTGATATTTTGTATTCATCTTAACATTATTACCAATTAATACACGGTCATACACAGCGGGCAAGCTTGAGAATTTACTCTTATTTTTCTTCCAACGGCAGACGCACTATATATGTTTTAACAATTAGTCAAATGTTAAGCAGTTCAGCAGTTCAGGAGGATATTTAAAATTACGGTAATATTTACGGGTTTAATTCCTTGCCCAAAACACACGTTTAGGTTTCAAAACTTTTTGTGTAGTTAAATCTACACCTAAAATTCCGATTATGAATCATGAATTCTGAACTATGAATTCTGTTCCCGTGAGATAGTGCCTACCCTTAATTTAATATTGGGTCAAAATTAATTGAAGAATTCTACTTTAATGTGACGAACCTTACAACTTAGCTTTCTACATAAGATTGCAATTGGCTTTGCAGTCTAGTTCTTGCTCTGGCAATTCTTGACTTTACCGTTCCTAAAGAAACACCAGTAATTTCGGCAATTTCTTCGTATGCTAAACCTTCAATTTCTCGCAATACAATAGTAGTACGAAATACTTCTGGTAAATCGGCGATCGCCAAGCGCAATTGTTCGTAAAATTCTCTTGTTGTCAGTTCTTCTTCTGGTCCGGGAGTATCACCAGCAATTTCCCAGTCCATTTGCCCATCGTCCAAAGTACGAGGAGCATCAAGTGACAAAGGACTAACAACTCGCTTGCGTTTGCGTAACTCGTCATAAAACAAGTTAGTCGCAATACGGCTCAACCAGCCCCGAAATTTACTAGGGTCTTGCAACCGAGCAACATTTCGGAACACTCTAATCCAAACTTCCTGAGCTAAATCGGCTCGATCTGACCAGTCAGGGGCTAAATGATATAAAACTCGATCAACTTGCGATTGATAGCGACGCATTAGTTCTGCAAAAGCAGTACGTTCGGGGCGTACACCAGTCTGACATCGCAAAATCAGATCGTGGTTTGAAAGTTTATCAACTTCTACTGGTGTTTCTGGAAACCTGGCATCGAGCGTAGACCAGGACGCAGCAATCGATTGACTCATATATCTATACTGGCTTTAAATCATCCCTATCTATTAGACCTGTAAAGATGCAGTTAGTTCCCCTTCAAAGTGACGGATTTACAACTGGAACAATTATCAAGGTTAATTTTCAGTAAAATCACGGTGAAAAATAAGTCAGTAAAACGTCTATGTCAACTGCGATCGCCAGCTTATTCGCGAATAATGGTCTATATAAATAAAAGCACTTTTAGAGTGCCAATATTATAATTGCCTGTTTGCCTTGATGTATCTTCCTTGCGAAAGTGCCACTTGATGCGACCAATAATTTCTGTAAATGATGTTGTTTCACATAAAATTATCCCGGCAATAAAAGATGTAAGTCGAAATGCAATCGATGGCAATTAAACTAAACTTAATTTATTTGCGATCAATAGTACTATCGGTAAAATTTTTATTCATCAAATCTTTTTGTAAATGTTTAAAGCTGAGTATTGTTTTTATTTTTGTTTAATAAACTACAAAATTCGATATATTCTCAGTTATTGAGAACTGACGAACATTTATTTTTGTAGCATCCTTACTAAAATCTGAGGTGTTGTCTCTTCTTGAGGAGCATAAATTTGCTCGGGATTGTTTCGTAACGGGACTTGAAGGTGCATAAACATATTTAATGAAAATGTAATGCTCACTGCGAGTAATAATTTTTCTAACATAATTTATCTCCTACTCACCAAGTTAATGATTGGTAATTACACCTTAATAGTTCCGGATATTAGCTTGCTGTCTGAAATTTTTTTGTTGTACTAATGATATAAATCGGGATAGCTTTAGTTTGCCCGCAGATAGACGTTAAATTAATAAATAAAGTTATAAGAGTTTGTAAATGTTTGGTAAGACTTCCGTTAACTATGATTAATTAAAAGGAATATAAGCTGTGTACAGGAGGCTTTCGGGGAAAAAATGGTACGAAATGATTCTTTAGCGCGTATAGTAATGTTGCTCTGCTTCGGTACGGCAATTTTATCTTTAACTCTACATTGGCGAATTAGTGCATCGACACCCAAAACTGTTAAAGATTCAAGTACAATTAGTACTAACGAACCATTAGACTTTTTCGCACGGCAAATCCGATATTTTGTATCCGTCGGCAAAGATATAACAAAAGAATCTTTACCTAATGACTTGTCATTAAAAACACAAGCAGCATCTCCACAACAATCCGAAGCAAAACGACTTGATGCATCTGTTGAGAAAAAAGTAGTAGTAGATTTAGGCGATCGCCGAGCTTATGTGTATCGTCAGAATACGGTTATCGCTAGTTATCCTATTGGTGTAGGAAAAAAGGGTTGGGAAACACCCATAGGGACTTTCGAGGTATTGCATATGCAGCATTACCCTGCATGGCGACATCCAATTACTGGTAAAGTTTTTGCAGCAGGACCGAATAGTCCTTTAGGAGAACGTTGGATTGGCTTCTGGTCGGATGGACACAACGAAATTGGTTTTCACGGCACACCGGACTCGGATCTAGTCGGAAGTCCGGTATCTCACGGCTGCTTGAGAATGCGTAATTCTGATGTTCGCTTACTTTACGAACAAATAGGCTTAGGAATACCAGTACAAGTGCGTAAATGATTTATGAAGATGGGGGATGGGGAGACAAGGGGACAAGGAGATGGGGAGACAAGGGGACAAGGGGACAAGGAGATGGGGAGACAAGGGGACAAGGAGATGGGGAGACAAGGGGACAAGGAGATGGGGAGACAAGGGGACAAGGAGATGGGGAGACAAGGAGATGGGGAGACAAGGGGACAAGGAGATGGGGAGACAAGGAGATGGGGAGAAATTTTTAACTCCTAACTCCTAATCACCTTTAACCTTTAACCTTTGACCTTTAACCTTTGACCTTTAACCTATTCCCCATACCCCATCATTAATTAAATTTTTTGCTCAAAATTTGGTGCGTAAGCTTGAAGCAAAGTACTAACTTGACGCAAGACTTCGTTGCCAGAGTTTTTTCCAATAGCTTGACGTTCGGGGAAGAAATTAGGTCTATCTAGATAACGAGAAATTGCTTCTCCTACCTGTTGCGAAATAAATTCTTGAAGTTCTGCTTTTGCCCTTTGACGTTGGTAAGCCGCACCTTCTTCAGTAGTCGCATACAAAGGTGGAAGACGGTTGAGGGCATAAGCAGCAATATCGCCTACATCAAGGGAGCTTTCACTAGTGGCTTCAATTTCAGCGACTCGTGCAATTGCCTCCGTCAAGACCAACTCTTCCATAACATTAATGAATTGTTTTCGAGGCACCGCCACTACCTCACCAGTTAACAACGCCCCCATTAATCTATCTAGTGCCATATACTCCTCTATGGAGAGTTCGGAGGCATTATCGCAGATGCGCCCAACTTCAGCTTCCATTGCTGGTGTTAGATAACCATCCTGGAGAGCCTGTTCTACAATTTTTTCGATACTCATAACGCTCATTTTATTATCAGCCACCCAAAACTTGGTAGGACGGTCCCAATTCAATTTGTTATTTTACTCACTAAGGGTAAATAATACACATTTTACTGACAAAAGTAACAAATAACATCCCCATTACTTAATTCCATTGGATCGCCAGGGTGTTGGATCGACAGCTTGTCCGTTTACGTATAAACCCCAGTGTAAATGAGGACCTGTTGAAGCTCCAGTAGAACCGATTCCGCCAATAAGTTGACCTGGTTTAACCATATCTCCTTCTTTGACGTCGATCCGATTCAAGTGCATGAAAATGCTAGTTACTCCTTGTCCGTGGTCAATGCCGACTACATTACCGTGAACTACGAATCCTTGGGATACTGTACCTACTAAAGCAACCCGCCCAGCAGCTGGTGCAACGACCGGGGAACCATAACCACCTGCGTAATCAACGCCACGATGGTAATAGTCATTTGCAAATTTACCATTATAGTAGCGACGTACACCATATATGGTACTAATACGTGAATTATTCGGTCTGTCAAAAGCACCGTTCCAGTATTTCTGGGGTGTAACAAGTGCTTTAAAAGCTTTTACTTGATCGAGTTCGTATTGTGTCGCTTTTAAACCACCTTTGCCACCGCTTAAAGTAATTCTTTGGGTAGGAAAACGATTATTTTTAACCCATACAGCCAAATTTCGTGTTGTTCCATCACCAGATACTTGAACTACTCTTTTTCCCGGCTTGTCTAGTGGAGTGGTGGGAATAAATGTTCGATACTGATTTGGTGCAATTTGAAATATGGGGTAAGTTTCTCCGTCACTGGTAATTTTCAAATTAGAACCATTCGCGGGGTCATCAGGAGTTACGATTACCGATATGGTCGCTCCTAAACTAGGCGAAGATGGAGTTATTTCTACTTGTGCAGCTTCTGCTATGGAAGCAAAAACTAAAGGAATAGCACTAACAGCACCTACTAGGGCCATCCTAATTCCAAAATTAGCCTTTACACCTTGAAAAATTGAACAGAGCAATCTTTTCCCAGAATTACCGATGTTGACGTTATTCATATATCTATAAATATTGTTTATTGCTTCTGTTGAGAAATAGACTCGCGTATTATATATAGTGTTTCCTATTTACAACATTTTGTTGTTGGAACGTTGTATTTGCTGACTTGAATACATTTATATTTTATTTCTCAAGTTGTCAAGTATCGGAGAGTCTTAATTATTACTCTGTCAAAATAATAAATAAGCACGGTACTCGAAAGCATCAAAATTCTACCGATATTTCTGGCCGAAATCAGCCGCTTTGTTGAATGAAAGCGATATCTGATATCTATTAGGGGATCTAATGGTATGAATAAATAAAAATTGCGTAATAAGTCTTAAAATTACGATGTCAGCGTATTAATAATTACAATTGCCTTTTTAGGTAATTAGCTATACAAGCATGGATAATTTAGATATTTTCAATGCAGAATATTGTTTAAGACGAGGATATTTGGAATACAGTGTTACCAGATACGCTAGTTAATGCAGCATTATCGTTATTTTCATTTGGTGAAACGTAAAATATAATTGTCTTATAAAAGTGTAATAATTCAGTAATATTTATTAAGTGTATAAATACAAATAAATGCTTGGCTTATAGAATAAACCAAGCATAATAAATTAGGAATTTTCAGCTGGGAGAAGAAATTAATAACAAGAATATACGTTTGCAAAATAAAAATCTGTTCGCACGTAACAAAAAGCTGAGATAGTTATTTATTGCCGAATAGTATTTATAAATTTTGGGAATATACAGCAATTCCTTACGGGAAAAACCCCTTGACCGGACTGCTTCACTGCTAAGAAGTCGTTTCTTGTGGCTGAGTAAGAGAAATAAATAAGCTTTCACAAATTTATAGGGAGTAATCCTATTTAGGATTAATCAAATTTATAGAAAATGTAATTGATAAACGGCTTTTGGAATAAATACAATCGGAGTTGCTCAATTGCGGTCGAGTGAATTTTCGTAAAATTACAGTTGATAAGTACCTGATCGCCAAATCAAGCGATCGCAATTTTTCTTGTCCGATCAAAGTATAAGTAGCTTGCGTTTTTTGATAAAAAATACAAAAAAACAATGTTTTGAAGAAAACATCACTAATTCACAAGAAACGCTATTGTGCATTGTGATGCATAGATTTTATCTATACTGCTACGAAAATAAACTTACTTTGATTGTATTTTGGGTTACTTATGTTACCTCTTAAAACGCTTGCGGTAAACATTTCCGCAATGGTAGCGTCTAAATCTGTTGTAGGAGTTGAATGGAATTTGCTAATAATGAAACGCTCGCTGTCTCTACTTACTCTTTGCTCGACTTTTCTTTCATTTTTTACTCAGTTATCTGTGACTGCGGCTCCATCAAGGAATCCGGATTTAACCGTAAAATGTGACATCTTGGTTGTAGGTGGTGGATTATCCGGTATTGCCACTGCTTATGAAGGTTTACTTGCAGGAAAAGAAGTTTGTTTAACTGAAATAACTGACTGGATGGGAGGACAAATTTCTTCTCAAGGAACGTCTGCACTTGATGAACGTCCTACCCAGCGGCAAAAGTTATTTTATTCTCGCGGATACTTAGAATTACGAGAACGCATCAAAAAAACTTACGGTCAACTTAATCCCGGTGACTGTTGGGTTTCGGATTCTTGTTTTCTTCCTCACGACGGTCATAAAGTATTGGTCTCAATGCTCAAAGATGCCCAAAAGAAAGGTAAAGGTAAACTGCAATGGTTTCCCAGCACTGTTATTAAGGAAATTGAAACCGCTAGCGGTGGAAAAATAATTGGTAGTGCTTATGCTATTCAACATAAACCAGCCAATGGTCAACCTCCACTCAATACTTTTCCCTTATCTCAAACCATAGAAGATGCCTATACTTATGAAAATTCTTCGCGTTTAAGTAAATCTATTATCCGCTTTATTCCCAAGCAACAGGAAAAAGCTAATGCTCCCAATTGGTACATGGTGGACGCTAGCGAAACCGGCGAAATTATCGGACTTGCCAATGTTCCCTATCGTCTTGGTATTGATGAGCGTTCTTACTTAGAACCTTCCTCATCTAGTACCACAAATAACCCTTACTGTCCCCAAGGTTTTACTTACACCTTTGCAATGGAGGAGACAAAAGACCCTCAGCAGCATCAAATGCCCTCGTTTTATCCTCAATATTCTCCTTACTACAGTTATGAATTAAAACGCTTAGCTAGCTTTCCTTTAGTCTTTACCTATCGTCGTATTTGGAGTCCCCAAAAGGGTGAAGAGATGAAATTCGGTGGTATCAACTTTAGCACTCCCACACCGGGCGACATTTCCATGCAAAACTGGACTTGGGGTAACGATTACCGTCCGGGAACCGCTGAAGATAACCTGATTTATAGCCCCGCACAACTCCAAGCCAGCGGACAGTTACAGCCCGGTGGTTGGATGGGAGGACTGCGAACGGATGCGTTACGTAAAGGTGAGGAAATTTCTGAAGGATATTTTTACTGGTTAGTTGCGGGAACTACTGATTCTCAACTTGGTGAAGGAGTAAAACAACTTCATCCAAATCACCGCTATCTTAAAGGTTTAGATTCCCCGATGGGGACGGCACACGGTTTATCTAAATATCCGTATATGCGCGAAGGTCGGCGGATTATTGGTCGTCCTGGTTACGCACATCCCAATGGTTTTAGTATCGAAGAAATTGATATTTCTCGCCGCGATTACAATGACGAATATTACCGCAAGACTTTACCTCCAAGGATGTATCGTCAGTTGAAAGCTTCTTTAGCGGGGTTAGAAGCAATCTCAGTTCTTAGCGGTCAGAAGCGTCCCGAAGATGTAGCACGACGCACTCGTTCTACTATTTTCCCTGATGCAGTGGGTATTGGACATTACGCGATCGATTTTCATCCCTGTATGACAAAAAGTCCTCCGGAAGCTCCAGGAAATACCGAGCGTGAAGGTGAAAGACGCGGTGCGGGACAAGCTTATCCATTCCAAATCGCACTTCGGGCAATGATTCCCCAGAAAATTGATAACTTATTAGTAGCTGGTAAGAGTATTGCGACCAGTCACATTGCGGCTGCTGCTTATCGTGTACATTCGTTTGAATGGTCTGCGGGTGCAGCTGCGGGAACTACAGCAGCTTTTGCGCTGAAAAATAACATCGCACCTTATGAGTTGGTGGATCAATTACCATTACCTGAACCCCAGTTAATGAAATTACAACTCTTGTTAAAACAAAATAACAACCCTACAGCTTTCCCCGATACTTCAATTTTCAATGAAAACTGGAATGATTGGAAATAAGTAGCTATCTGCTTCATTTATGATGCGGGATTATAAAGGTTTGTAATCGCACACACAGCCTTTAAACCAAAGTTCCCAGGCTGAACCTGGGAACCACACGACAGACAATAACTGAACGATAGTTTACAGCTACAGATAAGCTCAGCATTTATAATGATGAACGCGATAGTTAATAACCATTGACTGCTAACAATGCACTAAACTAATTACTTGTAATGTATTTTTATGAAAGTCTGTAACGAAGTTTTTATGATTACTAAAGCAAATTCTATTATTTATGGGATAAATAATGCACCAACCATAACTCCCGATCGCGTGAGTGAGGTTACGCGCAAACCTTATCCTAACTATAAAGTTATTGTTCTCAATGATGACTTCAATACTTTTCAACACGTTACTGAATGTCTAATGAAATATATTCCGGGAATGAGTGGCGATCGCGCTTGGGAACTCACCAATCAAATCCATTATGAAGGACAAGCGATTGTGTGGACAGGACCTCAAGAACCCGCAGAACTATATCACCAGCAACTGCGTCGGGCTGGTTTGACAATGGCACCTCTTGAGGCTGCGTAGATAATAATATGGCTAAACCCACCTCGAAATCTACCAAAGCAATTTCTAACCGCGAGAAAAACGGTAGACTTGTTTGGAATCATTCCACCCACATAAACGGTCTGATCCCTATTCTCGAACGTCTCTGCAACCAAGATAGTATTCAAACCGTTACACCCGGAGAACTCAGCCGCGTCAGAGGTCATTCCCCTCATATGCAATTACGGGTGTCGGTTCCAATTCGAGGTGGGTTTAAAGTTATCGCTCGTCAAGGAAAAACTGTCCAAGAAGTGTTTATCCTCACCACTTTAGGACAAGATGAATTAGTTGTGGCGATCGCATCTGCGATGAAGAAATAATCCTCTTTGATCGGTATTTCCACCGATTATCTAATCCTGTACTTGTCGAACTGCAAATTTATGTAGGGGTAAGCAGAGAATACAGGAGAAAGTCAGGAAGTATGACAAAGCTGTAGTCATTCTCAAACTCATTAATAAAGTTTCCCATTCAGGTAAAACTATCTTCTCGATTCCAAAAGCAACGCAGTAAACCAACCAGTACGAGAAAGTCATTCTAAACAAAATTCTTTCGCTTAGCTGCATCTCGTCTAATTTGTTTCGATCCCACAATATTACCAAACCTGTAATGCAGGCAAAAAACGAAAGCATTACAAAAAACTCATGACAAATAAAATTTACTGAATGCATGGCGCGTCTATGCAAAAACGTTCTATAGAAAATAAGTCTAAAGGAATATCCCTTCAGAAGTAATCCTTCTGTTACTAACTGCAATATATGAGCGGTATTCTTGTTAAGAAATGCGATGAATTAATAATTTTAGTGTTTGGGCAACATTTTAGATAGGGAGTAGGGAGTAGGGAGTAGGGGACAAGGGGACAAGGGGATGGGGGGATAAATAACTCCTAAATTTTTTAATCTAAAATCCAAAACTTGTGCTGAGCAGTTCGACGTATCCAAAATCTTATAAC
>NZ_JAYGHM010000106.1:14970-16605 GCF_034931125.1 Rivularia sp. UHCC 0363
TTTTAACTCCTCACAAGCACCAATACTCACCCAATTACTCGAACCATCGCGATTGTGTTCTTTTTTCCAAATAGGAGCATTATGTTTAAGAGTGTCAATAGCGTAACCACAAGCAGCGAAAGCTTCCGAACGGTGAGGACAACCAACTGCGACTAAAACGCTGATTTCACCTATTTTTAAATGTCCGGTGCGATGATGAATTACTACACGGTTTGTATCCGTCCATTTTTGGCGAATATCGGCTGCAATTTGATAAAATACCCGCAAAGCCATTGGTTCGTAAGCTTGATATTCTAGAGAAATAACTGGTATCCCATCGGTTTGGTTGCGGACTGTTCCACTCATCACCACAATTGCACCGTTGCCTGGATGGTCGGCTAGATCGTAAACTTCTGTAAGTGACAGGGGTGCAAAGGTAATAGCAAAATTGTCTTCAGGTCTGGGTTTCAGTGCGGAATTAAAAGTACTTGAAGCTTGCAAGTTCATAGGTTTTTTTATAACACTTAAATATATTGTCTTTTATTCTAGGAAATTGGAAGCAAAGGCAAGAAGTTATAAGTTATGGATTTTTGATTGATTAGCGATCGCTAACTAATTTGGGTTTTTTAGCAACTTTTACCGCAATTTTGGATAAAAAAGCTCATAGTAGCCGATTATATAAGATAAAGTATCGCTTATTAGTAGAATTATTCCTCAAGATTGCTTATTCTTCTGATTTGCTGTTCTCTGTCCCTTGTTCGTGAATATTAATTTAGGATTAACCTGTATAATCATATTTTCATTTATTTTTATTTAGTCGTAGAAAATACTGAAACATACTTACTTTTAGCGGAATTTATGTAAATATACGGAAGAGGTATCAGAATTTTGATATCGGTTTTAAGGCATATTACTATGGTTTATGTGACGAAATTAGCTCTTAGCTGTTGTAGATAATCTATATAAATGACTTTTGTTAAAGTTTTGGTATGAGTAACCTCCGATAGCTTAATTAAACTGAGGATGTAGTTGTATATGGCGATCGCAAACGAGTTTTTACCAAGAAACCTTCGTAAACCACCTTTGCTGATTCTTTCCTATCGTTTGTATAGCGGTTTGCTCTTCTGAGCGTCCAGAAAATTTGTTAATAGTAGGAAAGATTTTATGAAAAAAAAGGTTGTTCAAAACGAAGCGTTAAGGCTAAAAGCTTTATACAAGTATTCGATTCTTGATACTTCACCTGAGATTGCTTTCGATGATTTGGTGTTGTTGGCTAAACAAATTATGGGAACACCCATTGCTTTGATTAATTTCGTTGATGCTAATCGTCAGTGGTTTAAAGCCAAGCTGGGATTGAGCGTATCTGAAATGCCCAGAAATGTCGGGTTTTGTTCTTTGTGTGTCGGTTTGGGTGAGACTTTAATTATTCCCGATACTTTGGCTGACGATCGCTTTGCTGATAATCCTGTGGTTATTTCGGAACCGTATGTCAGATTTTATGCGGGTATACCGTTAATGACCCTTCACGGAGAGGTAATCGGAACTTTATGCGCGATCGATACGGTACCGCGTTCGATTAATTCCGAACAAATAAAATCGTTAGAAGCGATTGGTCGTTTGGTGATCGAGCAATTAAAAATCCGCACAAGTTTAAAT
>NZ_JAYGHM010000107.1:0-16065 GCF_034931125.1 Rivularia sp. UHCC 0363
GCCTCTGCGCTGTTGAACATCACGCTGGAAGTGCCCAGCAGCGCCAAATTAGATTGATAGAGGCCGCAGCGCAACTCGCCCAAACCGTCGGCGTTGCGCCAGCCTGCGTCGGTTTGGGGCTCTGCCGGGCCACCTACTATCGCCACCAATCCCCGCCCTCACCAACGCTCAAACCCCGCCGTGACTCTGCTCGTAAGCTGACTCCATCTGAAGTGCAGCGGGTACTCGAACTGCTCAATAGCCCACGCTTTATGAATCAATCGCCTGCCGAAGTCTATGCCACGCTGCTGGATGAAGGCACCTACCTCTGTTCAATTCGGACATTCTATCGTATCCTCATGCGTCAAGGGCAGCTCAAAGAGCGGTGCAACCAACTGCGTCATCCTGAGTACAAGAAGCCAGAACTGCTCGCAACTGGCATCAATCAGCTCTGGAGTTGGGACATCACCAAACTGCAAAGTCTGAGCAAATGGACTTACTTCCATAAGGAAGCTCGCCGGGGGAAGCTTCCCCCGGCAGACTTCTGCCTCTATGTCATCCTCGATGTCTATAGTCGCTATGTGGTGGGCTGGATGGTGGCACATCGAGAATCCGCTACTCTGGCTCAACAGCTGATTGAGCAGACGGTGCAAGCTCAGCAGATTCAACCTGGTCACCTCACGGTTCATGCTGACCGGGGAGCATCGATGACCTCGAAGTCCGTGGCATTTCTCTTAGCAGATTTGGGAGTGACCAAGAGTCATAGCCGTCCCCATGTCTCCAATGACAACCCCTATTCAGAGGCTCAGTTCAAAACGCTCAAGTATCAGCCGCAGTTCCCAAAGCAGTTTGGTTCGATTGAGGACGCCAGAGCCTTCTGCTGTGAGTTTTTCGGTTGGTATAACCAGGTGCATCATCACAGTGGAATTGGACTGTTGACCCCAGCGCAACTGCATTCAGGGCAGGCTGAGCGAGTACCGCTGCGCGGAGGCCAGCCACAAGCCAAGCGAGCGGCGGTGTTAAACCAAGCCTACGAGAGCCACCCAGAGCGATTTGTTAGAGGCTTGCCCCAGCCGCCAGCCGTGCCGAGTGAGGTTTGGATTAATCCACCTAAAATCTGCCAATTGACTCAGGAGGTGCAACACTAATTTCTCATCCCATCTGTCTCATTTCTATTGACACATTCCGCCGCGTCACAAAGTGACTATCACTGGAGCGAACCGGGTCACGGTAGATCCCCCGAGCGGCAATGCGTTTACCCCATCTGCGTTCATAGGGCTTCGCCCCGCCGTAGGCATAAGTATCGTCAATACCCATCACGAGCCCGCCGCTCACAGCAAAGCACTCGATGAGTTGGTGCAATAAAATTCGACTTGCTGCTTGACGACTCGACCAAACCGCCCGATTGAGAACACGGTGATAGTTCTGGAAGTGAGGCTCATCTTGTAATCCCATGACGCGCAACAAGGCACTGACGGTTCGCTTTCCTGGTGCTAGTAGGATTGCCCCTACCAGCAAGACGAGCACAGATTCCCAGACGGGCTTGGAAAAGAGGGTGGCAAACGCTAGGATAATGGGCATGAATTATGAGCGGTAGCAAGTTCATCAGGAGAAACCAATTAACGCTTTCCTGATTCTGCTACCTTTCCTACTCTCGAAATGGATAAAGTCGAGCTGAGCTATCTTTTGCCATCGGGATATCAAGAACTGTTTTGAGTTCAGTCTGAGCTAACAATGGGCTGGCTGCCCGCTTTCCAACCTTGAATACTCGGTGGAAAGCCTTGGATATTACGGTATCCCAGCATCTGCAAGGCCATTACACCCATGGCTGTACGGTAGCCAGAAGAACAATAAAGAACTACAGGACGATCCTTGGGGATTTTATCCAGATTTTGAGTGAGCGATCGCACCGGAATATTGATGGCACCTGGAATATGGCCACTCCTAAATTCCGAGGGCTCACGCACATCAATCAATAGGGCTTCTTTGTTCTGGAGCATCCCTTTCAAAGCGCCAATTTGTGGCACCGCGTAGTAGTCGCTAGGGATTGATTGCAAAAATTCATCCACCCCTGAAAACGACGCGGTGTTGTCGATTGCCTCTGACGAAATCTCGGTTGGCTGGGGTGATGCCAGTGCCGCAGTTCCCGGAAGGCCGCTCCAAAATACGCCGATGGATAGCCAGCCAGTCAGTAAGATCAGTGCGATTTTTTTCATGGGTAAAACTAAGGTGATAAACAGTCCTTGATATTTAAACAGACTGTTCTGAACGAGGTGGGTCGGAACTGGGGCCAAAGATTCTATCGGTGAAGCGCACATACCAGGCCGCTGCCTGTACCTGGATGATATAAGCCATGGCAACAATCAAAGCAATTTCGGAACCTTGCTCTTTGCCAAAAGCTGTCATGGCGATCGCTAGCGCAATCGACAAATTTCGCATGACGGTGCCATAGACAAGGGCGATCGCATCGCCCCGGTTAAAGAAGACCTTACCGATGATAGTACTGAGCAGGAAATTACCGATATATAAGATCGACAGGGGAATTAAAAACGACAGCAGTACTAGGGGATGAGCAATGATATCTTTGGCTTTAAGCGCCATCGCCACAAACACGATGCCTAAAACGCCGATGGTGGAAAAGGCCGGAAACTTTTGTTTGAGATTTTTGTTGTATTTATCTGCCCCGACAGCTTGAATCAGAGAAATACGGGTGACAAACCCTAAAATCATAGGCAGGAAGACGATAATCACAATTTGCCTGAAGATGCTGGCTAAAGGAATATCGACTACGGCTCCCATCAACCACTTGGCATAAAACGGAGTGGCGACGGAGCCTAAAATCAGGCCAATCACGGTCATCTTGACGGCAGCGCTCAGGTTGCCCTTGGCAAAGCCAGTCCAGGAAATAGTCATGCCGCTGGTGGGCAAGAGCGAAGCCAGCAGCAAACCCAGGGCGACTAGGGGGCGATCGGCAAAAAACAGCCATCCCATGCCAAAGGCAAAGAACGGCACGACGCCAAAATTGATCAGCTGAGTGACTAACTGCACCTTGAGATCCCCCCCTGATAGCACCTGCTGAATCTGAAGATTGATCATCATGGGATACACCATGAGGAAGGTTAGAGGAATGATCAGCACTGTGAGGGCCGAGGGGTCGGTCAGGGCACCGACCAAAATGCCTGCCACCATACAGGCGGGAATTGACCAAATTAGATTTTTTTGAAAGAAGCCCAATACTTTCCACATCGTGATAGGTTCCTTGAAGAATGTAGGGAAGGGGGGATGTTGAGAGAGCGATCATCGTCACCAGGGCCGACGAACAACCGCTGCGATCGTGGCCATGCCAGCACTAATTAGAGTCATTCAGGGGGATTGGTGAACTAGCCAACGTGATGATCGTGAACAGACTTTTAGGGACGTCCCGCCTGGGTCGGGAGACCAGCTTTTTTCCAGGCCATCATGCCCCCGGTGATATTAAAAACCTGGCTAAAGCCCATCTGAGAGAGGGTTTGAGCGGCGACGGGGCTTCGATGCGCCGTCAGACAAATCAGCGCGATGGGAGTCTCTTTGGGGAGTTGCGCCAACCACTGCGGTAAGGCCCAGTTACGCAGAATGGGAACTTGACCGAGCAGAATACGCGGTAGGCTGAGGTTAATGGCATCAGGGGCGTGGAACTGATTGTATTCAAAACGGCTCCTGACATCAATTAGATGTAACGGTTCGGCGGATTGAACAAAGTCTTCTGGAGATAGGTCAACAAGATCTGACCTAGATGACGATACAGATGACATGGAGATTATGGCCTCTCGGTGAGATTAATTGAATGTTAGAAACAGGATTCAGTTAGACCCACCAAGGCTGTTCTCCCGTTCGGGGGTCAGTTTCATTCCAGGGATAAATCCAGACGGCGTTATTTTTCACCGCTACATGCACAATCTTGAGCGGCAGGGGGGCTGGCCCCCGGACAACCTTGCCCTCCTGATCGTAGAGCGATCCGTGGCACGGGCATTGAAACTGCTGGTCGTTCGAGTTCCAGGGAAAAGTGCAGCCCAGGTGAGTACAGTTATCGACGATACCTCTGAGACTCAGCGAGCCATCCTCACTCACTGTTAAATAGGTAGGTTCGCCTGCGAGTCCTGCAATCAAGGCGCGAGTTCCAGGGGGGTTGGCCAGAATTTGGCTGGCTGGGATAGGGTTACCCAACTGATCCTTGGCTAGGATGCCGCCCCCTTCAGTCACCTCCCGAGGCGGAACAAAAAATTGGGCAATGGGGTACAGCGCCGATCCAGCAGTGGCTGCCACCGTTGCCCCGGTCAGAAAGTTGAGCAATTGCCGTCGTGACAACGACGGGGCTTCACAAGGAATGGTATTTTCCATCATTCAAATTATCTCCGGTTACTTAAATAAAATCGCCTGACTTTATGGCAAGGATTGGTTAGACTTGCGGGTATTCAAGCCGAGCAGCCCGTATAGGGCACAGGAACCGATCAGGCTAGTGAGCAGGGCAAGGCCCCCAACAACATCCAGCCCAATTCCCAGGGCTGACCCCGCATAGGTCTGCAGGCCCAAATAAAGCAGAACAGCGGCTGCGACTAGGCGCAGTAAGCGATCGGTGGTACCGACATTGTTAAACATGGGATTTATCTCCAAAAAATAATCAAAATTGAATCCATCAAAATTAAAGCAGGTGAATCTGTGGATGGTGTGAGCAACGGCTATACAGTCAAGAGCTCAACCCTCAAGGACTTAAGCGAAACTCAGGCCACGCCAGCGATCGCAGGCATTACGGCTGCGGGCAGGCGCTCGATCACGGCCTGCATCTTTTCACTGGCTTCTAGGGCAATCGCCTTAGCCTCGGGGGTATGTATCATCAAAAACATCATCAGCGGATCAACCGCCGAGACTTCAATGCGGCCATCTTCATGCTCTTGAACCACAACATTGCAGGGGTAAAGCGCACCAGCTTTATCATCCGCTTGAATCATCTTATAGGCGATGCCTGGGTGACAGGCTCCGAGAATCTTGTAATTCCGAAAATCTTTGCCGAGCTTTTTCTTGAACGCTGCTTGCACATCGATTTCGGTCAGTATCCCGAAACCCTCTTCTTGAAGAGACTCCGTTACCTGCTCTATAGCCTCTTCAAATGAGGCATTCACAACCTTGCTAAAGTGATACATTAATCGTGACTCCATTTGCTGCATTTCTTCTCAATCAGGGAATCCGCCCATTAGGCAGGCGATCAAGATCGCCTATAAGACAAACTCTTGATTGATTAACCTATTCCCACTATATAACCAATTAGTTGTTTAATGTTTCAGTAATTCGTTGTTTTTCGCCATTCAACAAGGAAATAATTCTTGAGGAGCGATGCATAGATTTTGCTCTATATATAGTCTTATATAACTAATTGGTAGTATGCTCAAGTAAGAGAGCAAGCTGTTAACGCTTAAATGACGTGCCTCATAACTTCCTCAAATTGTTGGCTTATGGTTTTATTGGCTGACGTCAGACTCTAGAGATCTGGGTTGCTTCTAGGAGTCCGCTCCGATGGCAGGTATTGTTGCAGCTCACCTAGAAGGCTAGTCGTTCGAGAAAAGGGGGTTTGGTCCGAGGCAAGACCTAAATAAAAAAGTCCGCATGAAAGCGATGGAGGATTAAAAGCAGTATGGCAAATGTTGTTGTAATTGGAGCCGGATTAGGGGGCTTGCCAGCGGCCTACGAGCTGCGACATCTGTTGCCCAAGGAACATACGGTGACCTTGGTGTCCGACAAATCCGAGTTTACCTTTATTCCAGGGTTGATCCAGGTGGCCCTCAATTTGAAGCCGTTAGCGCATGTTCAGGTGGGCTTAGCTCAACTCGCTCAGCGCCACAATCTCAACTGGGTGTCGGGTCAGGTGACGGCCCTCGCCCCCAGCGCTCAGCGCCTGACTGTTGAGGGGCATGGAATCATAGCCTATGACTACTTGCTCATCGCGACCGGCGCGTCCCTCGCCCTGGATTTAATCCCTGGGCTTGGCCCCCACGGCGGCTACAGCCACTCTGTCTGCACTCCCGACCATGCCCTCGAAGCCCGACAAGCCTGGCTCGCGTTTCTCGAAAATCCTGGGCCAATCGTCGTCGGTGCGGCTCCGGAGGCCGGGTGTTTTGGCCCCGCCTATGAATTTGCCCTGATGGCCGATCAAGAACTGCGCCGTCGGGGGTTACGAGACCAGGTGCCGATTACCTATGTGACTCCAGAACCCTATGCCGGACATTTAGGCGTCTCGGGTGTGAACCAGGCCAGAGAACTGACCGCAGACCTGATGCAAGAACGGGGCATTGAAGTCATTGATAATGCCACCATTGCCGCCGTGGAAACCGATGCCGTGACCCTGGCCGATGGCCGCCAGTTGCCCTTTAGTTACGCCATGATCTTGCCTGCTTTTCAGGGGGCGCAGTTTATTCGAGCGGTGCCTGGACTCGGCGATGAAAAGGGATTCATTCCCGTCTTGCCTACCCAGCGCCACCCCGAGTTTGCCAACATCTATGCCGCTGGGGTAAGTGTCAAATTGACCCAGCCCGATGTCACCCCAGTCCCAATTGGGCTCCCCAAAAGCGGGCAAATGGCTGAAGCGATGGCGACCGCTGCAGCCCACAATATCGCCGTTGACCTCAAAGCGATCAAAGCCAAGCCTCAAGTCCCGACCTTAGAAGCGCTCTGCTTTGCTGAGTTTGGCGATACGGGCATTGCCTACATTGCCGCTCCGGTACTCCCTGACCCCAAGACCGGCCAGCGGAAACGCTCCTACGCGGTGCGTGGCCCCTGGGTGGTTTGGGTAAAAGCGGCCTTTGAAGAATATTTCATGCTGAAAATTCGCTTTGGCGTTGGGATGCCCTGGTATGAGCGGTTGGGGCTGCGATCGCTGTTCGGGCTGCAACTGCTGAAGGATGTTTCCGCGCCTTCTCAAGCAGTGGCTACCGACTCTGAATCCCTGGCGAGTTAAGTTTCGCGCCGCCCGACAGACTGCGACTGCTACCCCTTTGCCGATTGATGACGACCCCTTTTGATCAAGTCAGGAGACAGTTCACGATGAGAGTTTTTGCTCGATTAGTCCTTGGTGTATCCCTGGTGATCTGGGTGCTCGTGGCACTGCCCGCGATCGCCCAGGCTCAGCCAGACCCTGCCGAACTGGCTAAAGCCGTTGAAGCCATTGAAAATTTAGACGCCATGCGCAGTGGTCTGGCGGCCTATCTGGAGGATGCCCCCGAACCGCCGACCGCTGAAACCATGAAGCAGGTCTGCAAACCCGTGGGCATGAAAGCCATGCAGTTGAGTAAAGAAAACGGCTGGCAGGTGAAACAGATAGCGACGAAATACCGCAATCCGGCCCACGCCCCTGACAATGTCCACGCTGAAATGGCCCTGACTAAATTTGAGCAAGATCCCAACCTGACGGGTTTTTGGGAACCCGAAACCCTGGATGGGCAGACGGGGACTCGCTACTACCGCCGCATCAATGTGGAAGCGAGCTGTCTCGCCTGCCATGGGGCTCAGAACAATCGTCCGCAATTCGTGCAGGATAATTATCCCCAAGATCTCGCCTATGACTTTAACGTGGGTGATTTGCGGGGCATGTACGCGGTCTTTATTCCCGATGTCAAGCAGGCCATTGAAGAGGCGCTTTCCGCGTCGTAGTTGAGGTGTTAATCCATGACCCATCACATTCGTCAAATCGTTGCATTTCTGACGATGACTGCTCTGGTTTGGGTGTGCTGGCTGGGGATTATCTTTCAGGCATCCCCAGCCTCAGCCGCCATTCGATCCCTTGAAGAAGCGCCCGGACAGCTCGTCTATCAGTCGCGGCAACCGCTGAAAGATCAGCATGGCAATACTTGGCAAGCGATCGCCTTCAAACGGATTCGTCCGGATGGCAGTACTGTTCTCGCTCTCCGCCTGGTGGGATTTCCGGGGATAGCGGAGATCAATCGCGAGCGACCCTTAACCCTCACGAACTCCTTGGGCAAAACCCTGACGGCAGAGGATGCCTCTCAAAAAATTTTCACCGATGCCGCCGCCCCTGAAGCCAATGTGGGCCAATACGATTTGGCTCCGATTGTCTCAGCATTAACCGCCGTTATTCCCTGGCAACTGAGCCTGCCAACCCTAGACGGAGAGCCTGTCGAGCTGTCGGTGCCTCCCACCCTAGTCCAGGAATGGCAGACGCTTTTTAACCAGTCCTAACGTTTGCCAAGCCAATTAAGCGATCGCGCTAATTAATCAACTTTAGAAAATTCAGCCCTAGAGCACTCCACTATGAAACACCAACATCACAATCGTCGCTGCACCCGGCTCGGACAGTCAGGCAGTTCCGGCTTTAATCCTGGCAATAGAGTTTTACAGATATCCGGCGGTGGAAAACATGCTACTCCAATGCTCGTAGATGACCGTTCCCTACCCGATGAGCGCACCCGGCAGGCAATGCGCGCGGCCCTTGACGACGAGTACAAAGCCAAAGCCTTTTATACGGCGGTCATTAAGAAGTTTGGAGAGGTCAGACCTTTTAGCAACATCGTGCATGCAGAAGGTCGTCACACTCGGCGCTGGCAAACCCTCTTTAGCCAGTACGGCTTACCGGTTCCTGCAGATTCCTACGTCGGTCAGGTTGAGGCTCCAGGCACATTGGCTGCTGCCTGCGAGATGGCGATCGCTTCTGAAGTCGCTAACGTCCAAATGTACGATGAGTTTCTCGAATTTGTCACTGAACCAAACCTGCGCGACACCTTTAGCCAACTGCGCTACGTTTCTCAAAATAACCACAAACCTGCGTTTGAACGCTGTGCTCAGCGTCTAGCGAGCAGCGGACGGGGATCGGCTCATTGCGGCCATCGCTAGAAAAGAGATTTTTACCTTAGATGTTGACTCAAATAGGAGTAAGACCATGTCTATTAGAGCAATTACCCGACCGTTGAAAACGGCCAATATTACGGTTGTGAGCAATGCGACCAGTCTGCATGTTCAAGGCGACAAAGTGACCAAGCTCAGCGCCATACCAGGGCAAGAAGCGGTCAATCCCGCCTCAATATCTGTTGATCTGACTGTTCAAGACCCGCAAACCTTGCCGGGAGTGCTCGCTGCAGCTGAGGCGCTAGAGCTGATGTTTAATGTAGAGGATGCCCTGGAGTTGGGGCTGTTGCTGGTGGCGATGGGGTTGGAGAATACGTCGAGTGATCGCATCTCCGCCACCCTAGATCGCCTGACCCAGCTCATCAGTGAACTAAGCTAACGTTCTAGGGCAACTCGCGCTGTTAACCCTGCTGCTCAAACTCTTCGATGGCTTCCATCACGTGGGCCGCATACATCAGCGATGGGCCACCCCCCATCATGACGGTCACGCCTAGCGTTTCGACAATTTCCTCCCGCGAGGCTCCCGCTTGCAGCGCCGCCCGGGTGTGAAAGGCAATACAACCGTCGCAGTGGGTGGCCACCCCAATCGCCAGCGCCATCAGTTCCTTCGTTTTAGCATCCAGTGCCCCCGACGTCGAAGAGGTGCGGCTGAGTCCATAAAACGCCTTCATGACATCGGGCAGTTCTTTTGCCAACTGACCTGTGTAGCGCCTGATGTGGGTGATTTGATCAGAATAGGAAGGGAAGGGAAGGGGGAATTTGCTTGAGACATGGCAGCTTTGTCAGTAAATGGCGATTAGCACACCCTCAATTCTAGAGGAGACTTTACGTTATGACGTCCGATTCAATCAGCCCTTCTGATCAACGATTGGCGGCGGCTCCACTCTCATCCACGCCTTTAGGCAATGATCTGCCCGCAACAGCTCCCGCTGAACCCAAAACCCTCAAAGAGCGCTGCTACTGGCTGAGCTTTCATCGAATCTGGGGTGTGCTGCCAGACGAGAGCCTAGAGGCGATCGCGGCTTCCTTACAACTGCTAACGGTTGAACCTGGCACTGACATCTATCACCAGGAACAAGCCGCCATCGGGCTTTATTTATTGAAATGGGGCAGCGTTGAAATTTATCGCCAGTCGCCCGTGGGTCGAACCCACATCTGCTATCGCAGTGCGGGTGACTTATTTGGCTATGTGCCGCTGGTCGCCGCGACGGCCACGGCCACGTATCAGGCGAGCGCGAGCGCTATTGCGCGACGATTAGAGAGACCTGTTGCTGACAACTAACTTGGCTGCTCCAGATGGAACCAACAGGGTGACTCAGCAGCGGCAATAAAAAACACTAGGACTATCCCTTGAGAACGGAGACTCCTAGTGCCTGGTAAATACATAAATTCAATTCAACTCCAAGTATACATGGATGCAAGAACCACAGGCAGCAGCCAACTCACGGCTGCGGCCAAAGCCGGATTCTGTGAACGCACTGGCCGCCGCATTGACTCAGGCACTCATCAACCCAAGCAGGGACAACCCCGCGACTGGCGCACCCGCGCTGACCCGCTAGCCGAGGTCTGGAACAGTGAACTCGAAGCGATGCTCACTCAGCAGCCAAAGCTCGAAGCGATGAAGCTGTTCGAGCATCTGCAAGAGCAGCATCCTGGCCAGTACCAGACAGTCTTGCGCACCCTGCAACGCCGAGTTTCAGACTGGAAAGCCCAGCATGGAGTGCCCAAGGAACTGATGTTTGAGCTGCGCCACAATCCTGGCGAGATGGGCTTGTCCGACTTCACCCAACTCAAAGGCGTGAGCATTACAATTGCCGGACTGCCCTACGAGCATCTGCTCTACCACTACCGCTTGGCCTACAGCGGCTGGCAGTATGTGCAAATCATTGAGGGCGGCGAGAGCTTCATTGCTCTGGCTGAAGGCTTGCAAAATGCTCTGGCTGCCTGTGGAGGAGTACCTAAACAGCACCGAACTGACAGCTTGAGCGCGGCCTATGCCAACAGCGGCGGCAAACATCGACTCACAGAGCGCTATGGGGCGCTCTGCCACCACTACCAGATGCAATCGAGCCGCAACAACACAGGTGTGGCACATGAAAATGGCGCTATTGAGTCCTCGCATGGCTACTTCAAACGCCGATTGGTGCAGCAGCTGTATGTGCGGGGCAGTTTTGACTTTGCCACGATTGGCGAGTATGCGGCATTCATCAGGGCAGTGGTGGAGAAGCTGAATGCCAAATGCTCCTTGAAGTATGCCGCTGAGCTGGCTCTGTTACAGCCTTTGCCACGATATCGCTGCGCCGACTATGAGATTCTGAGCGTGCGGGTGAGTTGCCGCACCACGGTGGACATTAAATCGGTGCTCTACACCGTACCCGAACGTTTGGTGGGCCGAGCTTTGACGGTTCACCTCTATCACAATCGCGTCATCGGCTATCTAGGGACTCAGGCCGTCGTCGAGTTGCCCAGATTGAGCAGTCTACCGGCGCATCAGGGAAGGCGCTTACGCTGCATCGACTACCGGCACTTGGTGCAAGGACTCAGGCGGAAGCCACGGGCTTTGCTCTACTGCACCTGGCAGCAAGAGATTCTGCCCAATGCCGAGTAACGAGCAATCTGGCAGCAGATGCTGGAGCGCTTTGACGCTGAGTGTGCAGCACGAGTGATGGTCGAGGCACTCTACATTTCAGCGACGCAGGACAAAGAGCTAGCCGTGTCCCAGTATCTCCAGCAACAGTTGGCAGAAGGCAGTTTGACGATTGGCGGACTGCAACGCCAGTTTCAACTGCTGGCTGTTGCCAATCCACCCGCAATTGCCGTTACTCAACATTCCTTAGCCAGCTATGACCAGCTGTTGCACTATGAGCCAGCCAACCCGCCCAACCCCTCTAGTCCCGACGACTCCCATGCCACTGAGTCCATACGAGAATCTGAGCATCCATCTCAAGAGCCTGAAGCTCTCCCACATGCTCAACCATTGGCAAAGGCTCGAACAGCAGGCGACTCAGGAGCATTGGAGCTATGCCCAATTCCTGCTGGCACTCTCGGAACTCGTTGGCGAAGCCTGTGCGTAGCACGAAGCCACCAGACGTTACCAGGCCAGGATTCAGCGGGCCATCAGCGAGTCTCAATTGCCACATGGCAAGGCGCTCAGCAACTACGAGTTTGCTCACTGCCCCAGCCTCAACCCGGCATCGGTGATGGCTCTGGCTCAGGACATGAGCTGGATAAACCAGGGCGGCAACTGTTTGATATTCGGGCCTTCGGGCACTGGCAAGACTCATCTAGCATCTGGCGTTGCCCGCGCCACGGTGGAGTTGGGCAAGCGAGTCAAGTTCTTTTCTGCCACCGCTCTGGTGCAAATCCTTCAGCAAGCCAAGCTGAATCTGAATCTGCCGGGGATGTTGGCCAAGCTCGACCGCTACGATCTTTTGGTGGTGGATGACCTGGGCTATGTCAAGAAGAGTGAGGCGGAAACCTCTGTGCTGTTTGAACTCATTGCTCATCGCTATGAGCGCAAGAGTCTGATGATTACAGCCAACCAGCCGTTTCGAGACTGGGACAGCATCTTTGCCGACTCAATGATGACGGTGGCGGCGATTGACCGCTTGGTGCATCATGCGGTGATCTTGGAAATTCAGGGCGAGAGTTATCGGCAGCAGGCAGCTCTCAAGCAAGCTCAAGCGGCAAAAGCAGCTAGACCAGCGGTAAAGGAGTAGTTCTCGCTATGGCGCTTTAATTGAATCACTGAGGATCTAATTGTGGAAAACGGTTATCCACAATTGGATACTTTGTCATGCTGAATTAGCAGTAGTAAAATATACTCTTGCCCATCCTTAAAAGAGTAATTGTCATCCGGATGACAATTACTCTTTATCATTCCAAATTAGGCCAGTCTAGTTGTCGTTTGTTGAAAAGATAGTTGACATTTCATAGCCGTTGATTAAATTACAGCGACTGCCCCGAGAATTTGGCTGTGTAGCGACGATTGCCCTAAAACTAGAGGGCCTGAATCCCGCTGCTTCGGTCAAAGATCGGATTGCCATCAGCATGATTGAGGAAGCCGAGGCGGCTGGCTTAATTCAGCCCGGAGTCTCCATCATCGTGGAAGCCACCTCTGGGAATACCGGCATCGGACTCGCCATGGTCTGTGCTGCCAAAGGGTATCGCCTAATTCTCACCATGCCCGACAACATGAGCCGGGAGCGGCAGCAAATCGTCCGGGCCTATGGCGCAGAAATTACGCTGACCCCAGCAGCGTTGGATATGGCTGGGGCGATCGCCCGTGCCAATGAAATTCTAGCTACGGTTCCCAACACCTTTTCACCGCAGCAGTTTAGTAATCCTGCTAATCCCAAAATTCATTACGAGGCGACTGGTCCCGAGATTTGGCAAGATACCGAGGGGCAACTGGACGTGCTGGTGGTGAGCGTGGGCACGGGAGGCACCCTAACGGGGGCAGGACGCTATCTCAAACAGCAAAATCCCGATCTCAAGATTGTAGCGGTCGAGCCAGCCAGCAGTGCCGTGCTCAGTGGCCACTCGGCGGGACGCCACGATATTCAGGGTATCGGAGCCGGTTTTGTCCCTGATGTCCTACGGGTGGATTTAATTGACGAAATTATCACCATTGCAGACGACACCGCCTATGAGTTGGGTCGAAAAGTGGCTCAGACAGAAGGGATCTTGAGCGGAATTTCAACAGGAGCTGTGCTGTCAGCGGCGTTTCAGGTCGCTCAACGCCCCACCCATCAAAATCAGCTGATTGTGGCCATTCAAGCCAGCGGAGGTGAGCGTTATCTGAGTACGCCGATGTGGACCATTTTGGATGAGCCCCTAGTCACTGAAGCGACACTGCTGCCATAGTTGCCGCGATAATTGGCCCAAACCACAAACACCATGACCACTGGTGCAGCCATTCCCCATACGCGTTCCTACCCCGACAAGAAATCCACCCAATATCATGGCAACTGGGGAAAAAGCAGACTGGGGAGTGGGTTGAGGGGCTACTCCGTACTCATAGATCAGGCCACCGACCAGCATTCCTGCAATGAACAGCCAGCGCCAGCTCTCTATATTTCTGAATTGAAGAACTCCACTGAAGATCCCACTTATTCCTGCAATCCGCCCATTAAAAGCCAGCAGCATAGTGGCGCTCAGGCCAATCAACATCCCCCAGAGAAGAGCTGCGATCCAGTCAATTTCTACCATTGTTTCCTCCAATTGCGTGATTTGCTCAGCTATTGATGAGCAACCCTCAAGCCAATGAACTCACGGCCTGATAGGGCTTAAATCCACTGCTGAGGGTATAGGCGTTAAAGCCGTTTAGCCGTAAAACATGGGTGGCAGAGTAAGATCGCTGACCAACCTGACAATACCCCCAGATTTTCTGCTCCGGGTTCAACTCTGACAAGCGATCGCTAATCCGAAGGCTCCACATACCGAGGTTCCCTGCACGCCCCGGAAACGACTATCGCGGCCAAAAATCACATCGGCGGCAATGCGGCCCTGACGATTGGCGGGGACTGCTAACGGGATGGCTGTCCATTCCCCCGTCACAAAATCCCTGACTTTCACCGTATCGCCCACGGCCCAAGGATGGCCCTTTTCGCGCGTTTACCAGTATCGCTGAACAGTGGTCTGGGCCATTCCTTCCTCAATAGTTCGAGAAAGAGAAAGGCTCTGGCGATTTTGCACCAGCACAAAAGTCGCCACGACCAGCAAAAAGTAGCCAAAGACTTTTTGCAACCGTTGAGCGGGGACAAATTGAGCCAGATAAGCCCCCGGAATAGTGCCCAGGCTGGCCGCAAAAATGAAGGATACCATCAAGTGCCAGTCCAGATCGACATGGCCCAGATACCCAAGAAATCCGCTAACTGAGTTGGCAATAATAATTAGCAAAGAGGTGCCAATTGCTTGTTTCATCGGCACCTTAGCCAGCAAAACTAAGGCGGGCACGATCGCAAAGCCGCCCCCGACCCCCACCAATCCGGTCAAGATACCCACGCCCAGCCCTTCGATTAACAGCCAGAGCCAGCAGAAGCGGCATACGGGTTGGGGATACAACGCCAGGAGATCGTCAGTCTTCAGCGGTCGAGCACTGCGGTAGATCATAAAACCCGCTGCCAGCAGCATCACTACGGCAAACAGCAGCATTTGAAAGGTTTCAGAAACCACGGGTAGGGTGGCAATCTTAGCGCCGGTAAAGGTGCCCACCATCGTGGCTGATCCAAACACCAGCGCCGTTTTGAGGTTAACGTTACCCGCCCGCCAGTGGGGAATCAGCCCTAGCAAACTGACGGTGCCGACGATCACTAGGGTCATGGCGATGGCGCTCTTGGGCGGCACCCCCATGACATACACCAGCACGGGCAAAGCGAGCACCGAACCGCCCCCGCCCATAAGGCCTAGACTAAGGCCAATGCCCCCCGCCAGCACGAGGCTCAAGATCCACTGCATTAGCCCTGACTCCGCTGGTTTGGGGCATAGCGCAATAGGAATCGCGGTTCTAAGCTCGGTTGAAGCATAAGAGCATCTACTGTGGGCAGATGGTTGGAGTGAGAAGCTGACATGTAAATGTCTCCTGATCATGATCCAAGGGTTGCTGCCTAAAGCGACCGAACAAATCTGACAGCGTTGAGCGGCAATGACTTAAACCGTCACCAAACGACCACAGCGTTCATTGGCAGGCACAGCCTCCATAATCTTTTTGGGGTTCGGCAAGTCTAGAGAGGCCATGAACTGAATAAATTCTTCGCGACTGCGGCCTCTAAAGCGAGGATTCCATCGCTTTTCTTCCCCAATGGTCGAAACAGTCTGGCCTCGATAATCATGACCGGGATACACCAGGGTGCTGTCCGGCAGAGTGAACAGCCGCTGGGTGACGACATCGTAGAGAGTCCCAGCATCCCCGCTCTGGAAGTCGGTGCGACCACAGCCGCGAATCAGTAGTGCATCACCCGTCAACAAGTAGGTGCCATTGACCCAATAGGCCATGTGGCTATCGGTATGGCCAGGGGTAGCGATCGCTTCCACCGTCACGCTGCCGACCCGTAACACCTCACCATCGCCAATGAACCGATTGGCGCAGACCGCCTGGGCGTTTGCGGGCACAATCCCCACACAGCCAGTGGCCTCCCGTAGTTGGGCTGTACCGGTGATATGGTCAGCGTGGATGTGGGTTTCCAGACAATACTTCAG
>NZ_JAYGHM010000108.1:0-15649 GCF_034931125.1 Rivularia sp. UHCC 0363
ATTCCTTGAGGAAAAATCGCTGAGAAATCCAGGAGGTAAAAATATGACTTAGTAATCAATTTTAGGATTTACGATAGACTCTGTATCAAAAAGCTTAAAATTTATTAATATTGCTCATTCTCATCGAGTAAATTTTATCGGTTTGAAGCCCGTAAATTTTGTTTATGGGAAATTAATTACGAATTACGTTCACCTTTCTGTGTTCCCGTTCACCGCAAGGTGTCCCGTAGGGAAGGGTATTATGAATTATACTCACCTTGCACCGTAGAGGCACAATTGATAATTATTCATTGATAATTGCTCTTTGATTTAACCTTGAAGCCATATTGTCCAAGTTTACCAAAGCAAGAACTAGAACTATTCACTCCTTCCAAAGGCAAATAAATTGTTAAAACTTCTCCTTGTTGCGGGCGTTCGCGTACAATCAATTTACCGCCAATAGCCTGAAATAAATGCTTGGTTGCAGCTAAGTTTAGGCTAATTGTACCCGTTTCCGGCACAAATGTAAGTAATTGACCAATTGCTTTACGAATGGGTTGCGTCGAACCTGATGTATTGAAAGTAGCATTCGGTAGCAATTGTAACTTCAACTGGTCGCCAGCTTGAGTTACCTGTACCTGAATATGACTACCAGCAGGTAAGTTACGAGTCAAGTTTTCCATCAAACCAGTTAGAACTCGATCGAGCATATTTGGATTAGTCACCACCGAAGGTAAAGAGGACGGTAAAACAACATCCAAAGTTAAATCTCGCCGATTTGCAGCCTGTTGCCATCGAGGAATACTTTGCTGTAACATTTGCTCTAAACACATTGGCGTTAATTGAGAACCTGGAGAATTGAGGTTAGAAGATGTTTCCAATTCCGCCGCTCTAAACAGCAATTCCATGCGGTCAATTTGCTCGCTACATTCGCGATCAATAGATTGCAAGCGTTTAAGAACTAAGAGTGATAAATCTTTTTGTTTTAACAGTAAACGAGTTGTAGTCCGAATCGTTGTTAAAGGAGTACGTACTTCATGAGCAAAAGCTTGTAATAATTCTACGTCTGAACGAGATGAGTTTTTGCTCGGTGCGGAAGTAGAGTAATTATGATAATCAACTTCTTCAACTTTACTCTTGCATCCCGTCGCTTGAGAATGAAACTTCGTTCCTTTGTATTCTTTATCTTCCAGTTCTGGATATTCTGCGAGCAACAACTGACCAAATCGCATCACAATCCGATAATCTGGTGCAGGAGGATAATATTTTTGTACCAACTCATCCATTTCTAGAAAGAAATCAGGATTAGTTAACATTACCCTACCCGCAAGAGCTTGCCATACTTGCTCAATAACTTCCGGGTCAAAGGAAAATAAAAAGTTACTTTTACCGTTATTTTCTTCTGTTAAAACTATTACTAATGAAAACTTTTCTGTAAAAACCAGACAAAACTGTTCCTTTGATAGCGGGTCTACTTCTAATAGAGGTAACACCGAATCATCAAAAGTATTTTCTTGGACTACTTGGCGATCGCCAGACGCATGAAAAGGCATCAAAGCCAAAGGATTAAAAGGCTTTGCCGTAAAAGTTACCGTCCGCAAACATCCCCTCAGCAACGATTCGTACAACACGGGAGCGGGTGCAGCCAAAACTAACCCTTGAGTTGTATCCGATCCAACTTCAGGTAAATAATCTAACAGCAACTCTTCAATAGCAGCTAAAGCAGTACGCCACTGTAATCGTGCTTTATGTAAAGAACATTCAGCAGTGACTTGACTAGAACCTAAAACTTCTTTTAAACTCGGCAATATCCATTTACATTTATACACTGGGGTTCACCCCTTAATTTCAAAGCGACTAACAGCTTCAGAAACTGGTGATTCACTGATTAACTATTCCTTATGAGCTTACTGAGATAAGTCCTCTAACGAAAGTAGTAGAACCGAACAATGATAGGGGCGTTTTCCGTTTTCAGCGAGCAGTGAGCAGTGACCAGTCAACAGTTATCAGTTTATATTTTTTCTTATCCCCTTGTCCCCCCATCCCCTATTCCCCCCATCTCCCCATCTCCCTATCCCCCCCATCTCCCCATCTCCCTATCCCCCCATCTCCTCCTGAAGATAGATGTATGTCTTAACTGGAGGTTGATTGAAATTAAAATTTGATCAGGCAAAACATTAATACAGAGACACAAACGTGTTTTCAATTATTGTTAAATGGAGAATAAAATGGCTTTAGGCGAACACAAGCGTGCAGTTGGAGCATTTCCTAATCGCAACGATATTGAATATGCACTCCGCGAACTCAGAGATGCTGGGTTTGATATGAATAAAGTTTCTGTAATTGCTAGAAATAACGACACTGGTAATCTTGCTGGTGTGGAAACTCAGGAACACGTAGGAAATAAAGCTGATGAAGGTGCAGCAACGGGAGCGCTTACGGGTGGACTTTTTGGAGGTATAACAGGTTTACTTGTTGGTTTGGGTAGTTTAGCAATTCCTGGTGTCGGTCCGATAATGCTTGCTGGTGAGATAGCAACGACTCTCGCAACAACCCTTGCTGGTGCTGGTATTGGTGCAGCTACTGGTGGTTTATTAGGTGCGTTGGTTGGTCTGGGAATTCCTGAAGAACGAGCCAAAGTATATAATCAGCGAGTTGAACGCGGCGATTATTTATTAATCTTAGATGGAACTGAAGCTGAAATTAACCGTGCTGAAGCTATTGTTAGAAATCGCGGTATTGAAGAATTTGAGATTTACAACGTTCCTAATCCCGTACAAACAAGTTCAGATTATGTAACACCTGCATCTGGGGTTGTTAGTGAGAACGCGATCGCCGATCAAGATTCTCAAGTCGTAATTATTGACCGTCGGGAATCAATTTAGCTACATATAAGGGAGCAGGAAGTAGGTAGTAGGGAGTAGAGAAAAGATTTTTTGTTTTCCAATTTTCAACCACTCCGCAAAGTTTCCTTGATGGACTACTAGCACAGAGGAAGCGTAAGTAAGGTACCCATAGAGTAAATAAGTTCGACTGATTAACGTTGAAAAGTCGGGTTTTTATAAAATTTGTAAGTGTATTACAGATACGTATTCTAAAAGCCCGACTTCTGAAGATTGGAGCGCGTTCCATCCAACTCACATCAATTAGGATTATACTCATGCTCCTTCTATTGCCGGTATAATTTCTCCTCCTCCTACTCTCTACTCCCTACTCAGATAAGTAATCTTTCACCATGACGAAGATAATAACTTTCAAGGTAAGATTGTATAAATAATCAAAAGTTTTGCTAATACAAATTATTCTAATGCTGAAAAAGTTATTACGGCGCTGCTTTGTAATTACAATCTTAGTATTAATAGCAATAGGATTAAATACCCAAAAATCCACAGCTACACTTCGTCAGCATCACGATGCACCGGGAGTGCTACGCTATCATTCCCAAGTATCTATCAAAGACAAACAAGGATATACTTGGCAAGTATTACTTTTTAAAAAGATTAATCCCGGTACAAAAGAGTTAAATTTAAGGTTGGTCGGTTTTCCTGGTGTATTTGAATTTGCCCATCCTCATCCATTAGAAATTATTGCAGCAGGAGGTAAATTACTTAGTGCAAGTGATGCTTTTGCTACTTCATCGCCAGCGCCAAATGTTGGGGAATACAGCTTAACTAATGTTTTACCAAAATTAACTACAATTGAATCATTGCAATTAAATTTACCATTATTAAGTCAAGAAAAGAAGATTTTAGAAATACCTCAAACTGTTGTCATTGAGTGGCAATTATTAGTTACTGAGGTTGATTGAAGTATATAGTTAAAACCTGTATCCCACACTTAGTTATTCAACCGAGCTTCGACATCAATCTTCATCACTTTCAATAATTATTGCTGCCAATCGTTCGGGGATTTTAATTTTATTGTAGTATTATCAGTGCTACTTGGGTATTTCTAGTTCTCAAGTTCTGCAAAAAGTTTGTTGCGCGATCGCCATAAATCATTTAAATTGTGAAATTCCTTAACTCATAAGAGTCGTTCACTGATACACTTGAACTTCAATCCTCTGTAGTAACCAGCGCCTATGGTTCATATAAAGCGCGTGGAACTCACCAATTTTAAGTCTTTCGGTGGTACTACTTCCGTACCGTTGCTGCCGGAATTTACGGTGATTTCTGGCCCTAACGGTTCGGGTAAGTCAAATATTCTGGATGCGCTGCTGTTTTGTTTGGGACTTTCTAGTTCTAAAGGTATGCGTGCCGATCGCCTTCCCGATTTGGTCAATACTAATCAAATCACAAAGTCCCGTGCAACTGTGGAAGCAAGCGTCACGGTAACGTTTGATCTGTCGGATTATGATACCGATGCGTTTCATGATGAGCCGATTACTACTGTAGTGATAGATGATGAGGAATCGGACGAAGTAGAAGTAGAGGAAGAAGAAGTAGAGGAAGTAGAAGTAGAAGAAGTAGAAGTAGAAGAAACCGCTTCCTCAAACGAAGACGAGGAAATAAAAAACCGTCGCGAACTAATCCGTGCTAAACCTGGTGAAGAATGGAGCGTTACCCGCAGGTTAAGGGTGACAAAACAAGGAACCTATTCATCAAGTTATTATATTAACGGTATTGTCTGTAATTTAACTGAGCTACAAGAAGAGTTAAGCAGCATCCGGATTAACCCGGAAGGATATAATGTTGTTCTGCAAGGGGACGTTACCAGCATTATTTCGATGAAATCTCGCGAAAGAAGGGAGATTATCGATGAATTAGCGGGGGTTGCAGCCTTCGATCGCAAAATTATTCAAGCTAGGAAGACTTTAGAGGAAGTTAAGGAAAAAGAAGATAGCTGTCGGATTATTGAGACGGAATTAACAGCACAGTGCGAAAGGCTTTCCCAAGATAAAGCCAAAGCCGAGAAATATCAACGATTGCGAGTCGAGTTTCTGGAAAAGCAGAAATGGGAAGTTGTGTTGTCGTGGAGAACTTTGCAGGGACATCAAGAAAGATTATCCCAGCAAATTCAAGACGGCGATCGCCATTTCTCGGAAAATACTCAGCAGTTGGGTGTGGTGAATGACAATATTGAGCAAAAAAACCGGGAACTTGAGGAGTTAAATGCTCATGTCAAAGCTTTAGGTGAAGAAGAACTTTTAGCGGTACAGTCGAATTTAGCTACTCAAGATGCGGAATGCAAGCAAGTCCAGCGTCGTCAAAGTCAGTTAAAAGCGTCCCTTGCTGAAACCACGGCTAAAATAACCCAAACTCAACAGGAAATTCAGCAAAATCAAGCAAATCTGACACAGTTTGCACAGCAGAAAGACGCGGAAACGCAAAATACTGCATCTCTTGAAACTCAACGTCAGTCAATCCGCGAAAATTTAGACCAATCTCGCGAAGCTGCGACAAATATTGCTTCTGCATCCGAAGCTTGGGTAATACAGCAGACCAATTTAAACCGTCAAATTGAAACTGTGCTGCAAACTTTGGAACCTCAACGCAGCGAAAGAGCGCAGTTACGGGAAAGGAATAGTCAGTTACTGACTCAGATTCAGGAACAAACCGAATTAGTTCAAAGTTTAGAACCGCAATTAGCAGAAAAACAAAGTCAGTTAAATCAACTTCAAACCGATTCTAATTCTAGTGTCGCCCCAATTCAAGATTTAGCGGAAAATTTAGCCGCAACCGAACAGGAATTAGAAATTCAGCAGCAAACTCAAAAGCGATTATTACAAGAACAAAGAGATAAACAGCGAACTCTTGATAAATTAGAAGCGCAAACGCAAGCACAGCAGGAAGCTCAGGGAACCCATGCAAGTAAGATTATTTTGCAATCGGGTTTACCTGGGGTTTGCGGTTTGGTCGCAGAATTGGGAAGGGTGGAACCTAATTTTCAGCTAGCTTTAGAAATTGCTGCGGGTGGACGTTTGGGACAGATTGTGGTAGAAGATGACAGCGTTGGTGCGGCTGGAATTCAATTACTTAAGCAAAGACGTGCCGGGAGAGCCACTTTTTTACCCTTAAATAAAATCAGGTCTCCGCGTATTTCCGAAGCTGCTAACCTGCGTCATGCGAATGGTTTTATTGATTATGCGGTGAATTTAATTGATTGTGAACCGCGTTACGATGACGTATTTGCCTATGTTTTTGGGAATACGGTTGTTTTTGAAACCGTGAATCAAGCCAGAAATCACTTGGGACAGTTTCGGATCGTAACTTTGGAAGGGGAATTGTTGGAAACCAGCGGAGCGATGACTGGTGGTAGCGTTACACAGCGATCGACGTTGCGTTTTGGTACGGTAGAAGCGACAGAATCCGAGGAAGTCAAAGCTTTAAGAAGTCGTTTGGTAGAAATCGAGCGAGTTTTGCAGCGCTGTACGGAAGCGATAAGTAATCTTGCCGAAAGAACAAAAGAATTATCGACTCAACTTACACAAACGCGACAAGGAAAAAGAGAACAGCAGTTACGAGGAGAACAGTTACTCACAGAAGTTAAGAATTTAACTAAGCGGGTTGAAGATGCCAGAAATCAACTTACACAGAATACAGAACGTTTAAATACCGCTCAATCACGTTTAGAAATACTAGAGCGGGAATTACCGACACAAGAGCAACAATTACAACAATTACGTCAGGAATTGGCGCAGTTGGAAGCATCCCAAACACCAAGCGAATGGCAGCAAATTCAAGCAATAATTAAAAGTCAAGAGCAACAGTTACAGCAACAAGACGCAGCTTTAAGAGAACAAGCAGAAAAATTAAAAAATCTCGAAGTTCAACAACAAGTATTGCAAGAAAAAATTACTGATGGAGTGCGACGGGTTGAGGAATATCAGCAAGAGCAACTAGAGCGGCAAAATCAAATTAATAGTCTTAAAGAAGAAGAAACAATATTAACAGCAACGCTCGCAGAAACTCGCCAACGCATCCAGGAAATGGAAGCCAATTTAGGTGAAGAAAAACAAAAGCGCGATGCAGTAGAAGCACAATTACGACAGTTATTATTACGTCAGCAACAGTTAGAATGGGAAGTTCAAAAGCTGCAAGAAAGCCAACAAAACCGCCGCGAAGAATTAGATCGGGTGTTAGCAGAATTACAAGCTATATCGGGAGAATTACCCAATCCACTGCCGGAAGTACCCGAACAAGTAGATTTAGAAGAACTGCAAAAAGAATTAAAATCCCTTTCTAAAAGACTGCAAGCGATGGAGCCAGTTAATATGTTGGCTTTGGAACAATACGATCGCACCCAGCAACGTTTAGAAGAGCTTAGCGAGAAACTAGAAACATTAGAAGCAGAACGAACCGAATTATTATTAAGAATTGAAAACTTTACTACCTTACGACAACGAGCTTTTAAAGAAGCATTTGACGCAGTAAATGAAAACTTTCAATCAATTTTCGCCGTACTTTCCGACGGTGACGGTTACTTACAATTAGATAACCCAGAAGACCCATTCAACAGCGGTTTAAACTTAGTTGCACACCCCAAAGGAAAGCCCGTACAGCGCTTAGCATCCATGTCCGGGGGAGAAAAATCATTAACAGCATTAAGCTTTATTTTCGCCCTCCAAAGGTATCGTCCATCGCCATTTTACGCATTTGATGAAGTAGATATGTTTTTAGATGGGGCAAATGTAGAACGATTAGCTAAAATGATTAAGCAACAGGCACAACAAGCCCAATTTATAGTTGTAAGCTTGCGTCGCCCAATGATAGAATCAGCCGAACGTACAATCGGAGTAACTCAAGCCCGTGGAGCTTATACACAAGTTTTAGGGATAAAGTTAAAAACCGACAATACATCTGCTTGAGTATCTGTTAATAATAGTGTATAGATAAACCGGATTCGAGATCGGGACTCGGTATAGAATGACCTCTGAACAAATTATTCGGCGCTCGGACATTTTAAACACCCAAGTCATCACCCGCGACAATGGGAGAAGGCTCGGTATTGTCAATCAACTGTGGATTGATATTGATAGACGAGAGGTTGTGGCACTTGGTTTACGAGACAGCCTGATCTCCGTTTCTGGAATACCGCGCTATTTGTATTTAAGCAGCGTTGACCAAATCGGCGACGTGATTTTGGTAGGGAACGAAGACGTAATCGAAGATATAGACACCCAGCTATACAGCAACCTTGTTAACTGGGAAGTAATTACCGAAGCCGGAGAAGTATTAGGTAGAGTACGCGGCTTTAAGTTTGACGGTCTCAACGGTAGCATTAAGTCCATAATTATTGCTTCTTTAGGACTACCACAAATACCCGACCAAATTCTTAGTACTTACGAACTATCAATGGACGAAGTAGTCAGCGTCGGTCCCAACCGACTGATAGTATTTGAAGGAGCAGAAGAACGGGTAACTCAACTAAGCGTCGGTGTACTCGAACGTTTGGGTATCGGGAAAGCACCTTGGGAACGCGAAGAAGAAGGTTACAACATGACTCCCCGCACCGTAGCACCATCTAATCAGCTACCAGCAGGAGTACCCTTAGAAGCACCGCAACCCAGAGTCCGTCGCCCAGAACCCGTCGCAGAAGAAGTTTGGACGGAAGACGATGCTTACGAAGAAGCTCCGCGTCGTCGCGCAATGGAAGCACGTCCCTATGAAGAATCCGTTCGTTACGAAGAAGAACCAGACGACAACTGGAGCGAAGCTACGGGTAAAGATGCATATCAAACAACCCAGCCTTTCCCAACTAAAGCATATAGAGAAGACTACGAAACCTACGACGACGATTTAGAAAAAGACGCTTGGGAAGAAGAGGAATTACCAAAACCAATTGTTATTCCCAAGAAAGTTAAAGAAAAGCAGCCAGAATACGAAGAAGAAGGCGGATATTAAGAATAGTTAAGAATTAGGAGTTAGGAGTTAGGAGTTATCTAGCTCCTATTTTTTTTGGGAAATTAGCGATCGTTGATGACAATTTAAGCTTGCATTGTGCAATTATTCTTTCTCCTAACAAATAAACAATAAATTAATGTGAAAATGTCATATTATCAAAATAACTACACAAACTTACTTATTTCTTTTCCTCCACGTCCTATAAAAACAGAAGAAGATTTAGAAAAAATTCAAGAAATTGTTGATAATTTACTTGATAAAAGAGAACTAACAGAAGATGAAGAAGACTATTTACATTTATTGGGGATATTAATTGAAGAATATGAAGAAAAACAAGATTTAGTTCCAGATATTTATGGGGTAGAACTTCTTAAAGCTTTAATAGTAGAATCAAACTTGAAACAAAAAGATTTGATTCCTATTTTTAAAACTGAATCTATTGTTTCTGATATACTCAAAGGTAAACGAAAAATGACGGTTGAACATATTCAAAAGAGTGCAGAATTATTCCATCTTTCACCTGCGGTATTTTTCCCCGATTGTTAGTTTTAAATAAAATCTTAATAACAATTAATAACTAATTACTAACAATAATTGTCAAAAATCCAAAACATCAAGAGATTCTTCAATTTCCAAATCTAAAATCTTTTCTCTTGTATCCTTATGTTCTTGGACTTTACCCGATTTTTGATATAAATCTGCTGCTGTGTGAAAATCTGCGATCGCACCTTGGGTATCTCCTAATCGATCGCGTAAGTTTCCACGATTAATATAAGCATCTGCATCGTTGGGATTGATTTTAATTGCTTGATTATAATCTTCAATTGCTTGAGGTTTCTCTCCTAACTCGTAAAAAGCATTTCCCCGATCAAAATAAGCATCTGCATCATGAGGGTTTATCTGTATCGCTTTGGTAAAATCTTCAACGGCTCCTCTATAATCCCCTAAATCATAACGAGCATTACCACGTTTTTTGTAACCAACTGCATCCGAGGGACTAATTTCAATTACTTGAGTAAAAATTTCAATGGCTCGTTGGGAATTCTCGCTTTCTAAATTATCGTTATTATCATCTGGTGGAGAATTATGAGAATTATCCTCAATATTAGGAGTAACTTGCTGCGATTCTAATCTTTTTTCTAATACAAGAGGATCGATTTTTCTCGCTTGAGTGTAATCTTCGATCGCACCTTGACTATCTCCGATAACAGAACGCACATCACCACGGTTTTGAAAAGCTACCGCATCGTAAGAATTAATTCCAATTGCTTGAGTATAATCTTCAATGGCTCCATAATAATCTGCTAATTGATATCGCGCTAAGCCGCTTTTGATATAAGCTTTAGCAAAATTAGGATTGACATTAATAGCAGCCGTAAAATCTGCGATCGCCGAGGGATAATCTTTCAAAGAGTAAAAAACGTTACCGCGTTTGTAATAAGTACTGACATCACTATCATGAATTTGTAACGCTTGAGAATAATTCGCGATCGCAGCATCATAAAGTTGTTTTTCAACACATTCATCACCTTGCTGAATATAAACTTGATTTGAATCCTTTTCAATTTTTACTTGAGTGACAAAATTCTGATTTACTGACCGATTAAATAATTGTTGCTGAGGAGAATTGGGAGAAATATAACTTGTTGAAGCCTGTAACTGTTCCAAATAACAGCGTAAACCACCAGCATAGAATAACTGCTCTATACCAAAAGAGATTTTACCAGTTCTCAACTTAATCATTTGAGTGGGTAAAAAACCAGCTAAAACTAGATGATATTCAGATTGCGCTTCATTTACCTCTTCTTGAATTAAAACGCAAACAATAACTGCATTTTTTTGCACTTCATCAACAGAAACCGACCATTGAACCTTATTAAAATAACCGTGACGAGATTTAACTTCGATTCCAATTAAAGGGCGATCGGTCAACGTAAAATCAATATTACCATCACCGCCGAAGCGTTTTTCATAATCGACTTCAGTTATAAAATCAGCTAATCTTTCCTTAACAACTTCTTCACCCAACTTTCCCTTAAGATAGCTAATAAAAACATCACGTACCGAAGAAACGCGCTTGTACTTTTCCGCCATCACCCAGCAAAACTCTCGTAGCTGTTTTAACCTTTCTCCGCTTATAATACTTAATTCGCTATATTGACCGACACGTTCACAATGCAGCAAACAACCATCAGCCAAGCGCTTGATAAAGTCGGATTGTAAACTTCGCAGTACGTTACTCCAATCCATCTCTAGTTATGCACTTTCGGGATTTATCTATTTTAGATTAGTATCAACTCTGCGTAAAGATAAAGGTAATTATACTTAAGAAGGGAATGGAGAATAGACAATATTGAGAAATAAGTTTAAATACTGGCAATTTCAATTAATTTCTTTAAAATCTTCAACACATCATACAAGTCGTTATCAGGGTTACGCATCGAGAACACTTTTGATGTTCCATATTGTGGTATATTCCCTTTAACTAACTTGATAAAAATAAATTCGCTACCAGTTGCAATTAGTCCAAAAGTTGGCTTATCTTCTTGGGGATTACCAAGCATATAGGCAAGTAATTGGGCTAACCCAGATTCAATGGAGAATGATGCTTTTTTCGATTCAATAATCATTACCCACAATTGGTCGCATAATACTAAAGTATCAATACGACCTTTGATAATTATATCTTGGTCGGGGACTTCGATATCGATTGATTCTTCTGATTTGACATAGAATGGTGCAAGATAAAAATCACTGATAAAAAGCAATGGGTCAGTAATTGCTTGACGAACAACTCCTTCTAGTAGCGGTGGATAATTAAGTAGATTAAAATAACCATCTTTTATTTTGTCAAGCAGTTGTTTGTCGTAATCAGTCAGTTGCGGTAAATCATTTTGCCATTCGGGAAAGAAGTCAGGGTTTCGGACTAGTTGAATGCCGAAGTTATCTATCAGGTAGCGAAGATTGATATCTCTCGCTTGAATAGTTTGTATAGTCATTTTTGATTGGTGTTGGTGCGTGACGCTTTAAAATTCTAATTTAGCTGACAAAATTAATAAAAGCGTCACACACCCTACAAAAAACTTACCTTTAACCTTACTTATTGCATTCTATCTATCGTCCGATATTGAACGGCTTCAGCAACATGATGAGGCTGCAAATTTTCATCACCCGCTAAATCTGCAATAGTTCTGGCTACTTTTAAAATGCGATCGCTAGCTCTTGCGGATAAATTTAATTTTCTGATCGCCATTTCTAATAAATTGCGAGATGCATCATCTAGTTTGCACCATTTCTGGAGATGACGACTTTGCATTTGAGCATTACAGCGTAAAGTTTTTATGTCAGCAAATCGCTCAGATGCTCGTTCCCGTGCAATTAAAACTCTTTCTCTAACGACTTCTGATGGTTCTCCATTGGGTTGCTGGGTAATTTCTTCAGGTTTCAAACGATTCACCGCAACTTGTAAATCAATTCTATCCATCAACGGTCCCGATAACTTTCCCCAATATTGTTCTCTTTTATTAGGGGAACAGGTACACTGCTGTAGGGTATCGCCGTAAAAACCGCAAGGACAAGGATTAGTACTCGCTACCAAGGTAAACTGCGCGGGAAACATTACAGATTGTTTGGTGCGGGAAATGGTTACGTGACCATCTTCTAAAGGTTGACGCAGAAACTCCAATACATCTCTTTTAAATTCTGTTAACTCATCCAAGAAAAGTACCCCTCGATGTGATAAAGAAATTTCACCGGGACGAGGATAGCTGCCACCACCCACTAAAGAAGGACCACTCGCCGAATGATGGGGACTGCGGAAAGGGCGATCGCGAATCAATTTACCGCGATTTTTTAATAAACCAGCAACGGAGTAAATACGGGTGACTTCCAAAGATTCATCGAAACCCAATGGGGGTAAAATATCGGGTAAACGCCTTGCTAACATAGTTTTACCGCTTCCAGGAGGCCCGACGAAGATTAAATTATGCCCTCCAGCAGCAGCTATTTCTAAAGCCCGACGTGCGTGAGCTTGTCCTTTGACATCTTTTAAATCTAATTTATGAATAAATGTTGTGTCATGTGATATTTCTAACGTTTCATCAAGTTCTACAGGTTGATGACGTGCGGGACTATTCAAAAAATTAGCGACTTCAGAAATATTTTCAAAACCATAAACCTGTAACCCCTTGACAACTGCTGCTTCTTGAGCATTATCAGTAGGTACCACCAAAGCCGTAATTCCCATTTTTTGTGCAGCAGCTGCGATCGGTAACACGCCCGCGACGGGACGCAAACTTCCATCTAATGAAACTTCCCCCAGGAATAAATAATCACCCAGTAAATCGGGATTAACCTGGTCGGAAGCCGCCAAAATTCCCACACTGATAGGTAAATCAAAACAAGGTCCTTCCTTACGTAAATCAGCGGGAGTCAGGTTGATAACAATCTTTCGCATCGGGAAAGCAAAACCCGCATTTTTCAAAGTTGCTTTTACCCTTTCCTTAGATTCCTGCACCGCACTATCGGGTAAACCCAACATCACAATCGCCGGTAAACCCCCCGATACATCGACTTCCACACCCACCTTAATCGCATCGATGCCGACAATTGACGCACTCCAAACTCTAGCAAGCATTTATGTAAAACCTTGAATATAAAAACTTTTAATTCATCAGTTATAGCTGAAAATGGTATTGTGTTGCTCGCTTTTGAAAGTATAAATATAATCTTAAATATATATATTGCTAGTGGTACTACTTAAGTATGCCGACATTCTAACTATTCTGGAATATATTGATAGCAAACATTTTTCATATAAAAACTCATTTCTAAATATGTGGGAAACAATAGTTGCAATTATGTCAGGTGCTAAAATATCTTAAAATTGAACAACACTGCTTGTCCGCGATGGTAATGTTGGGTTACGACACGATTAAAAAATCCTCGTTACAAATCAAGTTTGATTTTCGTGTCTAACCCAACCTACAACTTTAAAATACTAATTAAGTTCGTAGGTTGGGTTAAGCGCACCAAGGAATTAGTTCTTTACAAGAGATTCATCATAGCGCTGTAACCCAACATTAAATTATTAGTATGTAAAATATTTTAAAATCGAATAATATTGCTTGTCCACGATGGTGATGTTGGGTTACGACACCATCAATAAATCCTCGTTACAAATTAAGTTTAATTTTTGTGTCTAACCCAACCTACAATTAAATTAGAAGTTACGATTCGCGACGTGGAAAGCAATAATAGATAGAGTAAGCAAATATTTCTATGAACTTTACTTATGGACTACCAAGAAATAACCACAATTGAACCTGGGAAACGCAGTGGTAAGTCATGTATTCGGGGAATGCGAATCACCTTATACGACATCTTAGAATATTTGGCAAGTGGTATGACAGAAGCAGAAATTTTGGAAGATTTTTCCGAACTTAAATTAGAAGAGATTAAAGCTTGTCTGGCTTTTGCAGCAGACCGTGAGAAAAAGTTATTTGTAGCATCGCTGTGAGATTGCTATTAGACGAAAACCTATCAGTGATGATTTCACATTGATTGAGACGTAGCAGTGCTACGTCTCTACAGAGATTTCGCATTTTATACAAGATGTAGTTTATAGTTTAATTCAGCAACGCCTAAAATTGCATATACAATCAACAAATTTCCGCTACAAATCAAATTTGTTTTTTAATATCAGTATGAATTGCTTGTGTTAATACTTCTTCTTAACTACTAATATTGAAAGGTGATTATACGGCTGGATTTCCGCATCACAAATACTCAGATAGCTTACCAATTCATCCTTTCAGGAAAATACAACAAAAAATGAGGCAGTATTCCCCACTTACAATTATTTTTTATATAATCGGTCCGATACTGATTATCTTCAGCCATTTCGGTTCGTTGCTCGTTTTCAAGACTGGCTTATCATGGGGCGCTATTGTATGGATTGTATTTTTATACCTAATCCGAATGCTGGGAACAACCGGCATTTACCATAGACTGCTCACTCATAAAAGTTACCAGGCTCCCGCTCTATTTCTATGGCTGGGATGTATTGTGACCGCATCGGCGGGGCAAATGGGACCAAGTTGGTGGAAAGCTCACCACATGAATCATCATCAACATTCGGACAAAGAACTCGATGGTCATTCCCCTAATACGCGGTTTCAAGGGATTCGTGCATTTTATTGGTCGCAAGGAGGTTGGTTGTTATCCTCCGAGTTTTTTCCTGCCAAATTACCGAGGGATGTTGAGAATGACAAGGTTTTAAAGGTAATTGACCGCTTGCATTTTGTACCTGTATTATCTTTGGCTGCGCTTTCCTATTTCATCGGTGGTATGGAATATCTCGGTGCTTTTTTCTTCAGCACAACTCTGTTATTTCACGGAGTACAAACGGTTAACTCACTTTCTCATATTGTTGGCGATCGCCCTTTTATCACCAATGAATTCAGCCGCAATAACGCCTTCGTAGCATTTCTAACGTTGGGTGAAGGCTGGCATAATCTGCATCATGCTTTTCAATCATCCAGTCGGCATGGTATCACCATTCGTTCTGGAAGGGTTGTCTATCTTCCAGACCCCACCTATAGCTTTATTAAAGCGCTTGAGTTCTTAGGATTAGCGTCAAAACTGAGAATGCCTACTGAAACTGATTTGCTAGCGCGATCGCAATGCAGCTTTGAACATTCAGAATTGCCAGTCCCAGTAGAAACATCAATCGTATCTGTATATGAATGATCCGAATGTGAACTACCTACACTGACCTAACGGTACAGTGTAGGCTTCCCAATTCATTGGGGATTGCCTCAACCTTC
>NZ_JAYGHM010000109.1:0-12986 GCF_034931125.1 Rivularia sp. UHCC 0363
ACCTTGTCTCCCCATCCCCCCATCCCTCCCGAAACCATCTTTTTTACAAAAACTATGAGCGATCGCCCTGTAAAATTATTGTTAATTGATTCAGACCCCATTTTTAGATTGGGATTACGTCAAACTCTCGAAGAATTATCGGAATTGCAAGTTGTAGCAGAAGCCGAAACTTACACCACTGCGTTGCAAATCTTAGCAGAATTAGCGCAGGTTGACCCCAACCAAGTAAATTTGGTAGTTTTGGAACCAGATAACAATCGTTCCGCAAATCGTCAAGAATTTGGTTTACAGCTAATTAGACAGTTGAAAACTCAGTACCCAAACTTACCTATTTTGCTTTTGTGCCACATTCTCCAACCCGGAATGCTCATAGCTTTAAAAGCTGCGGGAGTAAATGGTTACTGTCCCAAGGGTACACCCGTTTCTGAATTAATCGTTGCTATGCAACAAGTTGCCGAAGGAAATTCCTATTGGACTAATCAACCCGAAGAATTCGGAGAATGGGAAAGTGAAAAAATTGGAAAAATCGAGCGGAACAAAGGTAAATCTCAAAAATCTCAAATCATTCTAGTTAATAAGTTACGCAATAATTTATATGGATCGGGAACTAATTATATTAAAGTTAACTTGGCAGAAGTTACTAGACAACTGCAAATTCCCGGATTAACAGTACTAAACAAAGCTATATTAGCAGGAAGACGAAGGGAACTAATTGCAGCACAATGGTTGCTTGATAATTTAGTAAATTCACCTCAACCGCAACAAGTAGAGACAAATCCTTTTATTGCTTCTACAGAGTTCCCATTACTCACAACAAATAGTATTGTTGTCGCAAACCCTCCAATTAATCCCCTCGCTCCCCCTTTACTTAGTCCCAGAGCTTTACAAGCAACATTACTTGCATCTTGTATTAATAAACTCCAATTTAGCTTACAAAATGTCACCGATATTCCTTTAGAAATAGATATTTTACAAGAAGCGAAGAAACGAGAATTACTTAATTTATTACTACAAAAATTTGCTGACTCTCTCGATGAGTTGCGTACTTCTGAAATACAAATAGAACGATTAGATGAAATTCATTATATTTTGTTATCAGATGTCTGGCAAGCTGCGACAAAAGATTTCTTCGGGACATTCTCGCGGATAAAATTAGAAAATATTGAAGTAGAAATTGTCAATGTGTTACTGCAAGATGCGGCAGTAGTGCAAACAGAAATTTTGAATAAAATTCCTTTAATAACCGAATTATTATCTTATTTAGTATTTCAGACAGAATTATATGTAGATAACACATCTTACTCTCCCGGTAGCTACGAAGCCAACGAACACGCTGCTATGATTTTAGAAAATATGTTAATTCATATTGGTAACGCTGTCATGCAGCCATTATTAAATAGATTAGCAGATGTCGAAGCGATAAAAAAAGATTATTACAGTCGTCAACTAATTTCTACCAGAGAAATCGAACGCTTCAGAAACGATTTATCGTGGAGATATCGCTGGAAAAATTATGTTGGAGAAGCGCAAAAAATATTCGAGAGTCGTTACGAATTATTCGTCTTTGCACCTCGCGGAATAGCCAAAGTATTTGTATACTCACCCCGCAACAACGAACTAGCAGAACTTGGAGGAATCCCCTTAGTAGTAACATTATTACTTGAATTCCGTGATGCAGTCACACCCCGATTACAATCGCTACTATCCTTTTTAGGTAACGGTGTAGTTTTCGTTCTCACCCGCATAGTTGGTAGAGGAGTCGGTTTAATCGTTCGTGGTGTTCTTCAAGGTATCGGTAGCGCTACCTTACCCGAAAGAAAGAGCGGGGAGAGGGGGAGAGGGGGAGATGGGAGGATGGGGTGATGGGGGGATTGGGAGATGGGGTGATGGGGGGATTGGGGGATGGGGTGAGGGGGAGACAAAGAGAAATTTTAATCTCAGGACTTACGCAACTGGCATATTTTCCTTGTAGGGTGCTGTGACACTTCATTAGATTTTGAACGTAGTAATAAGGGTTGTTGTGTCACGCACCACCTGTTACTTATGACAATTGCGGCTATTCCTAAACCTTTGACCTTTGACCTTTAACCTTTAACCTTTGACCTTTGACCTTATTTACCTTTGACCTTTGACCTTTGACCTTTGACCTTTAACCTTTGACTTTTAACCTTTGACCTTTGACCTTTGACCTTTAACCTTTAACCTTTGACCTTTGACCTTTGACCTTTAACCTTTAACCTTTAACCTTTGACCTTATTTACCTGCTGCGTAAAAAGTGAAAAACACTGTCCCAAAAATCTTGTGATTTTCTACTTTCTAATCTTTGCTTTTTCCATTCTGATGCTGTTTGTTCGACTATTTCTGAAAAGCTTGAATAAACTGGTGATAAGTTAGCTAATTTATCAATTTTTATTTTTTCGACAATCGCTAAGGCAATTATATTGATTAATTCTCTGGCTTGTGAACCTAATAAAGCAGCTCCTAAAATTTCACCGTTACGACGAACTATTATTTTACAAATACCTGTAGTTTCATCTGTTAATTGAGCCGATGCTAAGGTTTTGAAATACTGACGCAAAACCAATATTTCATTACCATATAGATTCTCAGCTTGTCTCTGTGTCAACCCAACCTGAGCTAACATTGGTTGAGTCAAAATTCCCCAGGGAATAGCTTGATAATTGATTTCATACCTAGGAAACAACAAAGCGTTTTTAATCGCAATTCTCGCTTCGTAATTAGCAATATTTGGTAAATTATAACCACCGATCGCATCTCCACAAGCGTAAATTCGATGATTGGTAGTTTGGAGCTTTTTATTAACTAGTAAATGACGGGAATTATACTTTACTCCTACAGCAGCTAAATTCAAGGATTCTATAAAAGGTTTTTCGGCAATAGCTACTAATATTTCGTCGGTTTCAATAGCTATATTTCCCGCTTGCAGCCATTTTTTATCTTCAATTAACCGAATCTGAGTAACTGTAGTTTGCGTATAAACTCGGATTCCTTCTACCTCTAACTGTGCTTGTAGCAACCGAGCAATTTCTGGATCGAGGGGAGAAATAATACAAGGACTATTAACTATAAACGTAACCTCATAACCCAAACGCGCTAAAGCTTGAGCCATTTCCACACTTTGAGGTGTACCACCAAGAATTACCCAGCTTTTGGGGGGTGTAGAACTGCCTAGAACCTGCCAAACATTCGTTAAGGTCAAGAACCCCGCTTGATGCAATCCCTCGATTTCTGGTACCGCAGGATGCGAACCCGTAGCCAGTAAAAAATTACGTGCGCTTAACTTACGATTATTAACAACAAAACTTAAATCCGGTGCAGCTTGAAAACAGCCGCTACCAACAATAACATCAACACCTTGAGCCGCCAAAAAAGCCGGTGAAAGCTGTTCTCGAACATTCGCAGCCACAGCAGAACCCCACAGCAGCGCTTTGTCCAAAGATACTTGATATTCCCCATCAGTTGGAGTACAAACACCAAACCGAGTTAAATCATTGACCTTCCGAACAAAATTACTAATCTCCCCAATACCTTGAAGCTGAATCAAATCGTGACGAAGCAGCGGTTCAACCAAAGCAACCTTAGCTCGTTGTCGAACAGCCTTCAAAGCAGCCTCCCGTCCGGCAAGACTACCACCAACGATCGCGATATCGTAATCAACCATAGCAATGAACAATTATCAATTATCAATGATCGATTTCTACACGGATTAAATGGATGACACTGATGACGCTGATTAATAACTCCCAACTCCCAACTCCCAACTCCCAACTCCTAACTCCTAACTCCTAACTCCTAACTCCTAACTCCCTTATCCCTTCCACCAAACGCCGATTCTCCGACTCTAAGCGTACTGCTACCCGAAAATAGCGATCGCCTAATTGGGGAAAACTTAGACAGTCGCGGATCAGGATTTGATGGTGTTGAAGTAATTTCTGCTGTAATTCGGAAGCTGAATGCTTTGAGTGTACTAATAGGAAATTAGCAGCGCCCTTGAGCGGCTGCAAACCGGGGATATCCGCCAAAGCTGTAAATAAATCATTTTTCGCTTTTGGTAGCCATTCCCAGGTCTGCTGCTGAAATTGTTTATCCTCTACAGATGCGATCGCAGCAGCAACGGCGAGGGAATTTACCGCCCAAGGGTCGCGCCAACTTTGCCATTTTTCTAAGCGATCGGGATGAGCAATGGCATACCCCAAGCGCAATCCAGGAATACTGTAAAATTTGGTTAAGGAACGCAATATTACTAAATTAGGATATTCCTGCACCACGTCGATCGCGCTTTGTTGCTCGGAAGGATGCAGAAAATCCATAAAAGCTTCATCCACTACCACTAAAGCAAACTCTTTGAGGTAGGGTAATATTGCATCCCGCGTTAATAATTTCCCCGTAGGATTGTGGGGATTGTTCAACAATAGTCCTTTGTCCTTGGTCGTAACTTGTTTGTCAAGAATCAATGACAAATTGAGGTTAGTTAACGACATAGGAAACTCCAACACCTTAGCGTTGAATGCCCCCAAGGCTCGATTGTAATCGCCAAAGGTTGGAGTTACGAGGACTGTCGCGGCAACCTCTGCTAATTCTCTTCCCGCCCAAGTCAGTAATTCTGCCGAGCCATTACCCGGCATTATCCATTCAGGTGGCAGGTTGTGAAAGCGACCCAGAACTTGTTTTAGTTCGCTGTAATTTGGGTCGGGATAGTGCCGTATATTACCCAACTGGGACACAATAGCCGTTAAAGTACTATCTGGTGGCCCCAAGGGGTTAATACTGGCAGAAAAATCCAGAATAGCATCAGGGGGACAACCAGCTACCGCTGCTGCCCAAGCTAAATTTCCCCCGTGTTTCGGTTGCCGCATCAAAAGGTTTAGTAATTCAAGTTTTACTCTTTTGGGGGAGCAACTCTTTCTCTAAAGAGTTTACCAGCCGAGAAAGCGGGAACTTTCGTTGCTGGGATCTCCATTTTTTCATTGGTTTTGGGGTTGCGTCCTTCGCGGGCTTTGCGTTCGCGAGATTCAAAAGAACCGAATCCTACTAGAGTGACTTTATCACCAGAGGAAACGGCTTCAACGATAGTCTCTAAAGCTGCGCTTAAAACTGCATCGGCTTGCTTCTTGGTGACGCTTGCCTTTTCAGATACAGCATCAACTAATTCACCTTTATTCATGTCAAACTCCGTATCGGTTTACTGTTCACTTGGGTGCAGACACCCCTGATGTATCCTTACTTGCATCCTTTGAAAGGAGATTTGTAAAAGTCTGGCTTTTTGAGTATTTATGCTTAAAAGCGCTGTAACTCCCATCCGCTAGACTTTTCAATGAATCATTCTAAGGTGTTGTAGCCATAAGTGGATACATGAAACGATTATTTTATATAGTTTTCACGATTTTTCATATCCAAAGCCGGATTTTTGTACCGAAAACCTGATTCCCCAAGTCAAAAATGTTTACCAGCAATACCTTGTCACAAGGGTAACAGCCGAAAAAATGCTAGGGAGCAATAGGGGGAGTAAAGCAGCTAGAATAAATAGCTAAAAAGAAGATTATAGAGCCAACACAGTGAATAAATGTTTTTCCAAGAAGCTGATTACAACGAATTTCTTTTCAAAACAAATTTTAAATTTTTTCTATCAATCGCCGATCAATTAAGATTTAAAATTTTTTATCTAATTAATTAAAAAGTAAAGTTTTAGTTATAACTTTTGTAAAGTTCTGTGTTCATTTTATATTTTGCGATCGCTTTGCTTGCACTACGCGATGGCGATCGGGCAGCGAAACTTGTTTTGAACAATATTATTTGTGCAGAGGAAAACATTGAATGGGTTGATTGCATAATCAAAACCTCACCCCGCTTCCCTTACTAAGGAGAGGGGACGGGGGTGAGGTTCCAGTAATTCGTTGTACTTACTCGCTGGTTTGTTCACGAATGTGTGGAGACGTAGCAGTGTGGAGATATCTAGATAGATTTTGGATACCCAACAAATTAATTTGATATATAAATCGGCAACCTCTATGAAAAATGTAGAGACGCGACGTTTAAAGCATCTCTACAAATATGAAATTAGATTATGAAATCCTCGTCGATCAATTCTTGGGCAACTTCAATCCGCCATTCTGCAACATTCTGCGTACTTCCGGACTGGGTTTGTAATTATACCCATAAGAAGAATTTTGCGAGTCATCCATAACTTGAGGTGTCAGTAAGACAATTACCTCGTTACGCTGGTTATTCTTATTTGTACTTCTAAACAGCGAACCAATAATCGGAATATCGCCCAAGATGGGTACTTTTGACACATTCACCCGGTCAGTTTCTTGAATGATACCGCTGAGAACTAATGTCTGACCATCGCGCAAGCGGACTAAACCGGAGTTAAGCGATCGCTCGGATACCAAGAAGATTTGTTGACTGCTACCGTTACCTAAATTAATGCTGGCTGGTGCTTGGGGCGCTTTGACAGTAGGAGCCGCAGATAAAGAAATGAAACCGTTGTCGTCAATTCTGTCAACTTTTACAGCTAGAGTTAAACCCACATTTTCTTTATCAACAGTAACGGTTTCTGTAGAAGCTCCATCACCGCGAGTTATTTCTCTCTTGAAGTTTCCTACTACTTCCTGAGTTAGGTTGACGTTAGCAGTTTGACCTTCTTGAACAATCAAGGTGGGGTCGGTCAAAATCTTAGCGTTACCGTTAGTGACTTGAGTTTGTAAAGAAGCGAGAAAACGTTTGGGGAATTGGAATAAAGAAGGTAAGGCGGTAGTTATTGAACCAACAGCTCCCGGAGTTGTTGCAACTACTCGACTCGCAGGAGTTGTTACCAGACCTGTGGCAGGGTCAATGACAGCGGGAACATCAGTAATGGTTGTAATATTTGGAGTTCCGGCTTGAACATCTGTAATTACCGATTGGAATGGATCTGATAAAACCCCTCTACTCGCTGCGGGAAATAATGCAGAACCTCCGGGTTGGTTTGTTACTATTCGCCCATTATCGGTAACGATTTGACCTACTCCAGTTCCTGGAACAGCTACGGGGTTAGTTGGATCGAGAAAACCCTGCGATCCAGCATAAGGATTTGGAATAACTGTTGGAGTAGTTAAACTATTTGCCGTCTGTGAAGCCGTAGGGGGATTAACACCGCCAAAATTAGCAGCACCCGAACCACCATCAACGCTAAAGAAGTTATCAGCAACTCCAAAAGAGAAGCTAGTTTTAAAGTCTTTTGTTTTTAACAAGTTGACATCAACAATCTTGACGTTAACTGCAACTTGACGACGACGAATATCCAGCTGAGTTAGCTGAGACATCGCGATCTCTATGGTTCTAGGGTCGCCAATTAAGGTAACAGAATTAGTCCGCTCGTCTCCTAAAGCTTGCAAACCTCTAAGTAAAGGTGCAGAGTCTTTAAAATCAATTCGTTGAGTTTCTACTCTGGTTTCTGTAGTAGTTTGAGTCTGGGTAATTGGAGCGGCTCCTGTACCTACAGGGACGGCGCTGACATTAGTAACCTGACGTTCCCGACTGACGGCAGTTTCCGCACCTAACCCGACTAAAAAGTTGAGAGCGACACCGACATCAACCTGATTGAGTCGCAAGCTACGCATCACGGTATCGCGGGTGGAGTTAGGTAATTTTGTACCAACAAAAATAGTCCTACCGCTGCGGTTGGCTTCTAAACCGCTCAAACGCAAAACGTAGTTAAATACATCTTGCACCGGCTCGTTTTCAATATCCAAAGAAATTGTCGGTCCATCGGCTCCACCACCAGCAGCAGGAGCAGCACCTTGTCCAGTTCCACCTCCTGCGGTGTAAGCCAAATTCAAATTAGCAGCCCGCGCTAGCAGTGACAAAACTTCACGTACAGGTGCATCTCTCAGCACCAAACGAGGTACGCGCTGTTCGGTTCCTAAATCGATAACGCTTGGTGAAGCATCAGTATTAGATACTGCAATATCTCCCACCGGGGGAGCAACCGCTCTCGGTAAGAAAGGAGGAGCCTGATTCATCGATTGTCCGGGGCCTGCGGCAGGTGCGGGGGTTCCCTCTAGCTGGAGTTCGGGGTTGGGTGCGGGAGCCGATTGGGCTACTTGGTCATCAGATTGTGGGGGTTGAACTGCGATCGGTTGCGATTCCTCAGATGCCGTCGTACCCGTTCCCGGCATTAAAGTAAAGGTAAGTCCGTTATCTTTTCGCATTACCGGCTTGGTTTCGGGAGCGCTTCCTTGACCAGTTATGACTACTCGGACGCTATTGGCATCAAGTTGAGCGATAGAAACAGAAGCAATTCCATCTGTAGGATTGTCTTGACGGAAGCTGTTACCTTGTGGTATAAGCAACTGAGTATTAATAATATCTGCTACTAAAGCATTACCTCTTTTAGTAGTAAAAACTTGAGGACGAGAGCCATCAGAAGTTTTTAAAACAAGATTTACTCCACCGTCAACTGGATCTAGTTTTACCCCAGTAATTTTTGTAGCTGATTGCGCCCAAACTGGCTGACTTACTAACAATACAGAGACAGCGGTTCCAAATATAAAACTACTACCGTGAAATTGTTTCACAGTTCATTCCTCACTTTAAATATTTTTCTAGAGAACTAATTCAATTCGCAATTCGCAATTCGCAATTCGCAATTAAAGATTGGGCATAGGGCATTGGAGAAGATTAAATTAGTAGCTTTTAATTACTAATTAATTGTTTTTAATTCAAACAGGACTTACAACAATTACAATTTACAGATGGTGCGTGACACTACTTTTCTTATAACCACGTACAAAATTTATCTACATGGTCACACACCCTACAAATAAAATCCGTAACCCCATAACTCCTAACTCCTCACTCTTCACTCCTAACTATTTCTTAACTTCTTCTTTTTTAGCCGCAGCAGCTTCTTGTGGATTCATCGGTACTAAGGCTTCCAACTTGAAATTTGTAGTTATTGGTGTTGGTCCAACTCTGGTCGGTTCTCCTTCTTTTATAGTTTCTGCGAGCAATGTTGATTGATAGTCTTTAACTAACAACAATGGCTGTAAACGTTCTATATTCCGCAGAATTGATTGGGTTTGTTCGTAGGTACCGCTGATAGAAATTTCGGTACTGCTACGTTTAAGTTTTCCGTCAACTGCTGCTCCCAAAGAACCATCAGTTACAGGTTGCGTTCCTTGAGAATCTGGAGTAAATTTTTCTAATTTTGCTTTCACCGCATTCGCACTTAATTGCACATTTCCTGCTTCTACTAAGCGGTTTAAATCTATTAACAAAGTATCCAAGGTTTTTTCGTTAGCAAATACGGCTAATACTTGGGATTGTTGTCTTTTCGCTAGCGCTAACTCTGCTTTGATTTTGTCGATGTTTTGTAAACTAGCTTTTTTTTGCTCAACTTGACCTTCAAGTTCTTGCTGTTTACTTTGTTTCTGTCCAAAGGTTTCCCAAGCTGGCATTACGAAGTTTAAGAGCAGATAAGCCGCTCCTGCAACTCCTAGTAACCCAATTAAAACACCGCTAATTATGGGGGTAAAAGTAATACCAAATATTACGGGATAGGGTGAAGATTCTTCTTCCAATCCACTTTCAAAATTCATCTCTTCACTGTATGTCATTTTTGAATGACTCCCGTTCTTTGCAGACTGCGAATTCTAGCGACTAATCCCACGGTGCCTTTTTGTTCCAATTCACGCATTAATTCCGAAGCAGGAACATCGCTCAGCTTGGATATGATTGTATATTTAACTACTGAAGGAACTTTAACCGTTACTCCTGCTGGAAGCCCTTGAGGTATAGGAGAATCAGCCAATTGTGCCGTGACGATTTTTCCTTCTGCGGATTTGAAAAAGGGAGACTGCTTTAAAGAAAGCAAGAAATCGTTGACATCATTAAAAGACCGAGCAGTACCACTAATTTCGATTCCTCCGGCGCGATTTGGTGCAGACTGACCTTGTGCGACGGTTTCAGGTGGGGTTTGCTTGATACTCTCAATTCGGACAGTCGCGGGAATGCGATCGCGCACTACTTGCAACATTGCCGACCAAGGTTTAATTTGGTCAAAAACGCTGACTAAGGCTTGATTCTCGGATTTAATTGATTCGGTTTGCGCTCTGATCTGTTTAATGTCGCCTATTTTCGCTTCTAGCTGCTGGTTTTCTTGCTCTAATACCGCAATTTTCTCGTCAACATTAGCACTTTGAGCTTGTACAAACCATAAAGCCGTTCCTAACAAAGCCGGAAAAAATACGGCTACGGCAACACCAACATAAATCGGTGTCATACCTCCAACAGGTAGGGATGGTCTATTCTTTTTCTCTCCACCACCTTGGTTCTTAGCACCTGGACGGTCATTGAGAAAGTTAATATCTAAGCTATACATTTCGTTAAACCTCCCGCATTCCTAACCCAAGTACTGTTCCCAACCCAGGACGCTGTACAAAGGGATAATCTTCATCGTCTACCTGTAAAGACAAAGCCTGTACGGGGTCTATTTGGGTAGTAGGTAAACTCAGCCGTTGTGTAAAAAACTCATCTAGCTGTATAAGTCCACCTCCTGGACCTGCAAGTAATATCTGCGCTATCTCCAAATTTTCACTCTGATTCAAGTAGAAATCAATCGAACGACGAAGTTCGTCGGTAAGTTCTCCTAACACTCTCAACATCGCAGCCATACCAGGATTGACCTCAGTAACACCTGTTCTTCCACCTTCCATAGGAGTAGTTGGAATAGTCATTCCTTCTAATAGTTCCATGTCTCTAGATGCAGGTAAATTCATTGCTCTAGACAGAGCTGCTTGCATTTGCTGTGTTCCAATCGGAACGGTGCGGGAAAACTGCGGGACTCCGTTAACAACGATCGCAATTTCCGTACTGTCAAATTCGATATCTACCAGCACCACCGCTTCTTGCGGACTAAACTGCCGTAGCTGGTCGCGGATTGTCCGAATTAGAGAAAAACTACTAATCTCCAAAACATCAACCTGCAATCCAGCTTGTTGAAAAGTACTTACGTAAGTATCGATAATGTCTTTACGAGTTGCAACTAACAAGACCTGTACCTTTTCGATGCCATCCTCATCTACAAAGTACCCCAACTTTTGATAGTCCACATCCGCTTCTTCACGGGGATAAGGTAGATATAAACCAGCTTCATGGTTTAACACCATTTCTCGTAATTCTTTGTCGTCCAACTCTGCGGGTACGGGAATCAGCCGCACAATCGATTCTCGTCCCGGTACCGCAGTTGCAACTCGACTCGCTTTAATTTTGCTTTCCGCAAGTGCCTCTTGGATGAGTTGAGCCATTGTTGGTGGGTCAGTTATTTGACCATCAACAAAAATGCCCTCTGGAACCGGCACTGATGTTAAAACATCCAATTTTAAACCTTGGCGCTGCTTACGTAACTGGGCTACATTCACCCGTTGTGGTGCAAGCTCGATGCCAACCCTGGTTTTAGATTTACCAAACAGACCACTTAAGCCTTTTACCACTGTTTTGCCCGTAGGAATACTAAAAAATCAAAATCCAAATGTTAACTAAAAACTGCTCTTGATATCGGGTAATAGATTTAGTTGTTCAGTTTAAAAATAATCCATAGCGTTTCTTCCACCGATTTTTGATAAAGATTGTAGGACTTACGCAACTGGCATATTTTATTCGTAGGGTGCTGTGACACTTTGCTTGATTTTAACGAAATAATAAGGATTTCGTGTCACGCACCAACCAGGATCTTGTGACAATTGCGTAAGTCCTGGATTGTTTTCTATGGTTATTCAAATTAATTTGTGCAAATAAATAGCTGACTTGATGTTATAGCTAATTTTTGATAACTTAAGTATTTTTTTCTTAACCAAATTAAAATAATTATTCAGTTAGAAAAGCTATCTATTAGCGGTTGTCGGATCAACTAAATCATTACTTAATAGTTAATTTTTCAGCCAATTTATGACTAATTAACCGGAGATTTAGAGTACAAAGATGAATTTGACAAACCGAATCTGAATTTAACCGAGAACAAAATCTTAACAGATACTTTAGTACAGATGCCACTATCAGTTTTAAACAACATAAACACAAAGCAAGTTACTGTTTAATTAGGTAAAAGCCTTACCCGACAAACATTCTATTCCACTTAAAGCAACTACAAATCCAAAACACATAAAACATTATTATGCTTTTGTCAGCGATAAATATGGCATATCCCAACACCTCATCATGCAGTTAATTAGTTATAACATCGATTAATTAAAACAATTATGTATCATAAATGTACTCAGTGCTTACACTGGATTAATAAATATACCGCAAAGATTGAAGAAAACTTCCAGTCAGTATGTTTGACTATAGGACTTTGTAATTATGAAATTTTCAAATAGATATTGTAAATATGTTAGTAATTTCTCGGACTTCTTATCGCTAATTAATCCAAACTGATTATTAAGCAATTAAAAAAAAATCAACTAAGGAAAATCATTTGTTTACAATTTTTTATCTATTAATGGGAAGCTAAGTAATTTTACCTGTATAAGGGAGTAGGGAATGGGGAGCAGGGAATAGGAAATTTCTAATTACTACAGATTGACGTATCCATCTTGTATCCGAATTATAGGTGAGTTCGACCTTTGTTGAGAAGTTGGGTTTTTAGAATAAGTATCTATAACACGCACAACGAGTAGTATAAAAACCCGACTTCTGGTTATTGAAGCGCGTTCCATATTAATCATGATATGAATTGGGATTTAAAAAATGGGTACTTTATTTACGCAGTGCTGTACTAGTGGTCGATCGCATTAGGTATGAAGGGTTATGGATGGGTAAAACATTCGTAGTGCGTTCACGAAGTGCGAGCTTCTAGCTCGCTCGTTACAATCAGCCAGCTAAAAGCAATCAGCCAGCTAAAAGCAATCAGCCAGCGAGCTAAAAGCAACCAGCCAGCTGGCTAAAAGCAACCAGCGAGTCAGCTAAAAGCAACCAGCGAGCGA
>NZ_JAYGHM010000109.1:13408-15630 GCF_034931125.1 Rivularia sp. UHCC 0363
GGCTAAAAGCAACCAGCGAGCGAGACGCTCGCACTACCCAAACCTGTCAAAAATGTATGATTTGGACTACTAGTCCACCACATTAATTTTGATGGATAAAATTTTCGTAGTGCGACCATCTTGGTCGCTCGTTACAATTAGCGACCATCTTGGTCGCTCGTTACAATTAGCGACCATCTTGGTCGCTCGTTACCATCAGGGAGCGAGACGCTCCCACTACTAATGCATCAACCATCATATTTAATGTGGCAGAATACTACTACTCGACCACATTAAGAAAGCGGGGTAAAACATTCGTAGTGCGACCATCTTGGTCGCTCGTTACAATTTGCGTTCACGAAGTGTGCGCTACCCTGCGGGAACACCTTGCGGTGAACGCGCACACTACCCTTCGGGCAAACTTCGTTAACGTGAGTCTGCGCTTACGCACACGCACTACTCCGACCCCTCATAACTTATGTGGTGGAATACTACTGGTCGATCGCATTAGTTATGAAGGGTAAAATTTTAGTCCTCTTCAGAGGACTTATGCTATTAGTCGGGGAATGCAATTCCCGACGGGCTGGGATAAAAACCCATTAGAATAAATGAAAAGAACTACTAGTTCCCAGATGATTGCTGGGAACCCCTTGCATGAGGTGCCTCTCGGTTTGACGCAAGGCGGAGCCTTGCTAAAATGCATTACAAGGTGGAACCTTGTAACGAGAGACCTTGTAACGAGAGATAGCAACAGCCAAGCGTGTCATTCTGCTCGCATCCCTACATCTTTACCCTGCAAAAAATGTCCGGCTAAATAAAGGGAACCGCACAAAATAACCAAATTATTATTTGTACTAAAAACTTTTGTCAGCGCTGATGATAAATCGGTATAAATCTCACACAAATTTAATCCCGGACAAACAGATGAAGCTAGTTCCGCTAACTCACTTGGTACAGCCGAACTATGATCGGGTACGGGTACTAAATGCAATTGGTCATTCGTTCGCAACAAAGTTTTAAAAATTACATTATGTTCCTTAGTAGAAAGCATTCCCATTACCCAAGTAACGCTAACCTGGGATTGATTTAACTGAGCTAAGGTAGTATCAATATAATTTCGTAAAGCTGCGGCTGCGGCTGGGTTATGAGCGCCATCAAGCAATAACTTATGGTTGTTCCAAGTAGTCCACTGCATCCTTCCGGGCCACTTTGTTTGTGCCATACCTTTAACAATCGCGTTCTCAGATATTTTCCAGCCCCGCTCTTGGAGAATTTCGAGAGTTGCGATCGCTAAAGCAGAATTAGCTAACTGGATTTTCCCTTGTAGTGGTAAAGGATATTTGACCGATTTGATAACTTGTGGGGAATTTCCTTGTTCCTCCATCTCCACTTCAACCCAACCATGCTCAAGTTCTCGTGCGGGTTGGGGTTTAATTATCGGACATTGTAATAAACTTGCGCGATCGCGAACGACAATTTCTGCTTCCGGGGGTAATTGTCCAATAACTACCGGACATCCAGCTTTGATAATACCTGCTTTTTCTGTGGCGATCGCGGTAAGTGTAGAACCCAACTGTTGACAATGGTCGCGACTTATAGAGGTAATAATCGTAACTAAAGGTTTTTCACAAACATTAGTAGCATCCAAGCGTCCTCCCAGCCCAACTTCTATCACTGCTACATCAACCTGCTTTTGAGCAAAATACAGCCAAGCTGCGGCAGTAAATACTTCAAACTGAGTCGGTGATTCCTCTTGAGGGTCAATAGCTTCTTGTACTTGCATCAATAACTTACCAAGTTCCTCAGCAGAAATTTGTTGTTCGTTAAAACAAATTCGCTCCGTCCAATCAATCAAATGAGGCGAAGTATAGCGTCCGGTGCGGTATCCAGCCTCAGTAAAAACCGCAGAAAGATAAGCACAAACAGAACCTTTACCATTCGTACCGGCAACATGAACTACCGCAACTTGATGGTGTGGATTGCCTAGATTCGCCAAAAGCTTGTAAATACGTTCCAAACCCAAATGAACGCCAAAACGTTTGTAGGGCTGTAATAAAGATTCAATATCCATTTCAGTAAGGTCAAAGGTCAAAGGTTAAAGGTCAAAGGTTAAAGGTTATAAATAATTATTGATGCCCAATACTCAATAAAATTAAAAAAAACGGTTCTTTAGTACATATAGCAATCCTAAATGATTCATAAGAAATTTATAAAGAAGCTGCCAGTTAAAACCGCTACTAAGC